>JANNNC010000131.1:0-7328 GCA_031398335.1 Massilia sp. | reverse complement strand
CGCGAGTGGGGGCGTTGGCGCTTTCGGCATGCTGCGCGGCCCACTTTCCCAGCTCGGCCATGAGCGAAGGCGGGAGTTCGGTGACGGCGCCGGGGGGCTGTGGGGATGGGTCGGTTTTTTTCATGGGTGGGTGATCGAAGGGGTCGGGCCCGGCTGGGGCCGGTTCGCCACGCCGAAGGGTACGTGCACCATCGGGATGGTGCCGCCCGGCGAAGCGCGCAAATGGGTCATCTGGTCGTCGAAAAAGATGTGCGGCCTGAACACCGACAGCACGCGCGACTTGTCCATGCCGCCCAGGAAAAAGGTTTCGTCGGCCGACACGCCCCAGCTTTTCAGGGTGGTCACCACGCGCTCGTGGGAGGGCGCGTTGCGCGCGGTGATGATGGCGATGCGCACGATGCGGCGGTAGCCGGGGTCGCGGCGCTGGGCGCGTTCTTCAAGGCGCTGCATCATCGCCAGTTTCTGGAACATGTTCGCCAGCGGGCCGGGACTGTGCGGGCGTCCCATGTGCAGGGTCTCGTGGGCGTGGAACTGATCCAGGCCGCCCTGCTTGAAGACGGTTTCCGATTCGTCGTCGGCCAATACGCCATCGAAGTCGAAGGCCACGCGCAGCTCAAAGTCTTCGTCGCCGTCGTCGATCTGCGACGGCAGCACCAGGCCGGCCGGGTAATTCACGGCGATCGCGCTTTTCACGTCTTCCTCATTCGCCGAGAGGAACAGCGAGGCGTTAAACGCCGGCAGGTAGGAATAGGGCGACTTGCCGGCCATGAAGGCGGCGCGCGAGATGTCCAGCCCGTAGTGGGCGATCGAGCGCAGCACGCGCAGGCCAGTCTCGGGCGAGTTCCGCGAAAACAGCACCACCTCGACCGGTGACTCGAGCGGAAAGCACTTGTTGATGTTCAGGAAGCGCCGGATGAAAGGGAAAGCAACGCCCTTGCCGAGGATGGTGTCGAGGTGCTGTTCCTGGTAGAGCCGGTATTCTTCGGGACCCTTGTCGAGATAGACCTGGTGCGATGCGGACAGGTCGAACAGGGCGCTCGAAGCGATCCCGATCACGAGTTTGTCTTCAATTTGAAATGGCATTCACGTTTCCCTGGGGGCGGGTCGAGCGAAGACGGCGTGCCGTGGGGCGGCACCGGACCAGCGCGCAAGCCAGTGTTTCATCGTCAGCAAGCCTCGGCCGGGGAAAAGACCGATTCTACCTGACAAGTTTGCGGATCAACAGGACAGCGGCACCGGAGCCAGGGAGCGCTTTGCATGAGAAAACGGAAGCGGAGCCAGCCAGTTGGCCGGCCCCGCTTCCGCAGGGGAGGATCTTGCTCAAATCGTGCTTTAGCGGCCGGTACCGGTCGTGGTTGGCGGCGGCATGGTCGTGCCGGTGGTGCCCATGGTGCTGCCGGTGCCGGTGCTGTCGGTCGCTGCGGGGGTACCCGCTGGGCCGGTGGTGGCAGGGTTGGCGGGGTTGCCCATTGTCGCGCTGCCGCGCTCCTGCATGGTCGAGCCGCTCGTCGACGAGCCCATGGTGCTGCTGCCCGAGGTCATGTCGGTGGTGCCGGTCGCGGTACAAGCAGACAGGCCCAGGCCCATGCTGGCGGCAAGGATAAGGCTCAGTGTTGTTCGTTTCATATTTTTCACCCTCCGTGGATATGTGATGTCTTCATCATGCGAGCGCTCTGTTGCATCCGCTATAGGAAGACAGCGTCAGCGCGTGTAGGAGTTACCGGACAGTTAGTTTTTCGATGCAACCGGTTATCAGCGGCGCTCGCTCGCGGGCGGCGTCGTGGTCCCGGTGGCAGGCGTCGCACCCGTGGCGCTGGTGGAACCCTTGACATCGGCATTCGCGGCATCGACGCCGCCGGTCGTGCCGGAGGTGCTGGTCGCGCCGGCGCTGCCGGTGCTGCCGCTGGTCATCGAGCCGCTGCTGCTGCCCGAGACGCTGCTGTCCATCGTGTCCTTGTTGCCCATCGTGTCGCAGCCGGCCAGGGCCAGCCCGGCGGCGAGCAGCAATGTGGTGGTGACGTGCTTCATGGTTGTTCTCCTGTGGTGATCACAGCTTGCATGATGCGACTGCGCGCCCGAGCGCGCCATAGGAAGAGCGCTGACTTCCATGTAGGACAGGGGCGGACAGCGTCAGGGGTGCGCGGGCTTGCGTTGCTGGGCGCCGATCCACTCGACCAGGGCGCTCGAGACCAGCGGCCTGCTGAAGAGATAGCCCTGTCCCTTGGCGCAGAACTGGGCGCGCACGGCATCGAGCTGGGCCGCGGTCTCGATGCCTTCGGCCACCGTGTTCATGCCCAGGCTTTGCGCCACTTTGACGGTCGCTTCGATCAGCACCCGGTGGTGGTGGCTGGTGTCGGCCTTGCACACGAAGGAGCGGTCGATCTTCACGGTGTCGACCGGCAGCAGGTGCAGGCTCGACAGCGAGGAATAGCCGGTGCCGAAGTCGTCCAGCGCCAGCTTGATGCCGAGGCCTTTCAGTTCATGCAGGCGCACCTGGATCTGTTCGTCTTGGGCCGCCAGGCTTTCGGTGACTTCCAGCTGCAGGCTGGCGGCCGGCATCCCGGTTTTTTCCAGGATGCTCGCTACCTTCGCCGTCCAGTCGGGCTGGGCCAGCTGGGCGCGCGACAGGTTCACCGCCATCAGGCGCGGCGCCAGGTCGCCAAGCTCGGCGCGCCAGCGAATGAAGTCGGTACAGGCGCGTTCGAGCACGAAGTCGCCGATCTGGTCGATCAGCCCGCATTCCTCGGCGATGCCAATGAAGTCGAAGGGCGGCACCAGGCCGCGGGCCGGATGCTGCCAGCGCACCAGCGCCTCGACGCCCGCCGAGTGGTCGGTGGACCCGTCGGCACCCAGGCCGACGACCGGCTGGTAGACCACGAACAGCTGCTCTTCGCTCAAGGCCGTGCGCAGCTGGGCTTCGATGTCGGCGCGCCTGGCGGCGCGTTCGCGCATGCTCGCTTCGAACATCACGTGGCGCGCGCCACCGGCGCGCTTGGCCTCGATCATGGCGAGGCTGGCGTCGCGCAAGGCTTCGTCGGCATTCCCGCCCGGGACCGTGTCGGCGCCGCCCCAGAACACCCCGATGCTGGCGCGGCAGGTCACTTCGTGGCCATCGACCGTGTGCGGGCGCGCCAGCGTGTCGAGCAGGCGCAGCGCCAGGCGCTCGGCTTCCTCCGGATGGCGCAGGCCGTCGAGCAGGACCACGAATTCGTCGCCGCCGACGCGTGCTACCAGGCCCGCGCCGCCGGCCGCGGGGTCGACCCGGCCATGGGCCGGCAGGCCGCCGGCGCGCATGCGGTCGGCCAGCGCCGCGAGCAGGCTGTCGCCGACCCCGATCAGCAGGCGGTCGCCGGCGCTCCGGCCGAGCGTGTCGTTGATCTGGCGGAAGCGGTCGCAATTGAGGAAGAGCAGCGCGAAGCGCTGCTCGCAGGCCTCGCGCGCCGTTCCCCGATCCAGCAGGCCTTGCAGCTGCTCGGACGCCGCGGCGCGGTTGGGCAGCCGGGTCAGGGCGTCGGTGCGGGCGGCGCTGCGCAGGCGGCGGCGCAGGTTTTCCTGCTCGCGCTGCATTTCCAGCGTGGCGTCGGTGATGGCCGCCATCAGGCGCTCGGGGTCGAGTTTCATCAGGCTGATCGAGAGCACCTGAGGCGCGCCCGGTGCATGCTGGCCGTCGCCGAGCGGCACGCGCAAGGCGTCGCAGACCACGCCAGACGGCTGGCCGAAGGCATCGGCCAGGGCCTTGACCTGCGGCGCCACGCTTTCCAGCAGGGCGAACAGGTTATCGAGCCCTTCGTCGCTGGCGAGCGGCATCAGGAGGTTCGAGGCCATCGGGTTGAGCATCTCGACGGCGCCGGCAAGGTTCGTCTGCACCAGCCCGATCGGGGCGCGGTACAGGAACTGGACCAGGGCCTCGTAGGCGTCGATTTGCTCAACCTGCATCGCGGCTGCGCTGTGGAGGGTTTTCATGCGTACTCAGTTCCGGGGTCCAGGGGGCGACGCGGTTGCGTCCCTGCGCTTTGGCCAGGTAGAGCGCCTCGTCGGCGCGCTTGATCAGGGCGTCGATGCCGCCCGCGTTGCTCACGCCGCCATCGAACACGGCGATGCCGGCGCTGACAGAGTAGGCGATTTCGACGCCGTCGACCGCCACCAGGCGCGTCGCCACCTGCGCGCGCAGGCGGTCGGCGACGAGCAAGGCCTGCTCGATGCCGGTTGATGGCAGCAGGACCGCGAATTCTTCTCCACCCAGGCGCGCCACCGTGTCGACCGCGCGGAAGGTATCGCGCAGGGCATTGGCCAGGTCGCACAGCACGCTGTCGCCCGCCGGGTGGCCATAGCGGTCGTTGATGCCCTTGAAGTGGTCGGCGTCGAACACGATCAGGGCCAGCGAGCGCGGGGTATGGGCGGCGCGTTCGAGTTCCAGTTCGGCTGCCTCGAAAAAGGCGCGCCGGTTCGCCAGTGCGGTCAGATGGTCGCAGAAGGCCGCCTGGCGCCGCTTCTCGGTGGCGGCGCGCTTGTCGCTGATGTCGCGCAGGATCAGGCAGTAGGCGGGCGCATGCGGGTCGTCGCCGAAGGCTTCGCGGTCCGGCACCGGCGCGATCAGGGCGCTGCACCAGAACTGGCTGCCGTCGGCGCGCAGGCGCAGGCCTTCGTCCATGCTCCAGCCGTTGTTGTCGGCTTCGCGCAGGCGGTCGAGCAGGTGCTCGGTCGTCATCGCGTCCTTCGGGTAGAACACGGAATACGGCGAGCCGATGATGTGTTCGCCGAAGCCGGTCACGCGCGCGATGCTGTCGTTCCAGTCGCACAGGCGGCCGTCGCGGTCGATCGCGGCCAGCGCGTAGTCGCTGATCCGGGTCAGGATGGCGTTGAGCCAGGCGTCGCTCTGGCGCAGCTGGCGTTCGCGTCGCATTTCGGCCGTCACGTCGGAGATCACGGCCATGACGTGCGCGTCGTCGAGTTTCAGGAGCGTGAGCGAGAGGATCTGCGGCGTGCCGCGCACGCGGTCGCTCGCGCGCAGGTGGATGTGCAGGCCTTCGAAGACCATGCCATTGCTGCGCGGGTACTGCTCACACTGCAGGCGCAGGTCGGGCGCCACGCTTTCGAGTGCGGTGAACAGGTTGGTCAGGCAGCCGTCCGGCGAGAGCGGCATCAGGAGCTGGGCCGAAATCGGGTTAATCATCACGATCTCGCCGTCGAGTCCCGCCTGCACCAGTCCGACCGGTGCAAGATACAGGAACTGCATCAGGGCTTCATGTTCGGCGCGCAGGCTCTCCACGCTGTCATCGATCGCAATCACCGGCGCTGCACCAGGACGTACCGGGTGGCGCTGGCGGTGCTGGCCAGCAGGCGCAGCTTGACCTTGACCGGACGCATGCGCAGGGTCAGCACGTAATCGATCGTGTCGTCGAGTTCGCCGCCTTCGTCGGCCGCGTCTTCGAAACGCTGGGCCACCAGAAAATTGTTCAGGCACGGCGCCACGTTCGTGAACATCGGCTCGCCCAGCACGCGCTGCGGCGACAGGCCGGCGGCCTGCGATTCGAATGCGTTATAGCGTTGCACGATGGCGTCGGCGTCGAAGCCGATCACGCCGTAGTCCAGCATGTCGAGCTGTTCCTGGGTGCTGGCGTCGAGGACGTCGGCCAGGCCGCGCGCGTCGAAAGTAGAATTAGCACTGGTCATAGGGTTCCCCGCCTGACGGTCCATTAGTTAATTGATTTCAAGAAACAAATGTTGGCATGTGCAAGCCCCGGTGTCAATCCTGGCGCGTACCGGCGGCAAAAATTCTGGCGAGGCTGTTGACAGATTGTGTCAGTGGCGGCACCATCGCCAGCCTTTAGTTGTCGAGGTGGAAAAAATGGAACGACTCGGCCCCCCGCTCTGGTGGCAGCATGGCCCGGCTTTGGAACGCGTCGTGCGCGACCTCGTGGCCGCCGAACTGGCCGGGGCGCGCCCGGGACGCACGCTGGCGCCGGCGCCATCCTGGACTGCGGACCTCGACCTCGCGGCCGACCTCGGCGCCGATTCGCTCGACCTGATGGGGGCGGCCACCAGCCTAGCCGACCTGCTCGGCTTTGCCCGGGCCGGCTTCCAGGACGCGCTGCTGGCGCAGACGCGGTTGACCGGCTGGATCGCCACGGCGCAGGCCAGCCTGGCAATCGACGACGGCGCGCTCACCTTCCGTACCTCGGGCAGCTCGGGTGCGCCGAAGCGCTGTCCGCATACGCTGGCAAGCCTCTGGCGCGAGGTGGAGGCGCTGGCGACGCTGGCGCCAGGCCGGCGCCGGGTGTTGTCTGCGGTGCCGGCGCATCATATCTATGGCTTCCTGTTTACGGTGCTGCTGCCGCAGGCCGGGAGCGCGCCCTTGCCGGTGATCGACTTGCGCGGCGCCTCGCCGGCGGCGCTCGTCGCGCAACTGTCGCCCGGCGACCTGATCGTCGCACATCCGGATTTCTGGGCGCAGGTCGCGGCGCTGGCGCCGATCTTCCCGCAAGACGTCATTGGCGTGAGCTCAGGGGCGCCTTGCCCGGACGCCACCGCGCTTTCGCTTGCCGCCTGCGGCTTGCGCCTGCTGCAGGTTTACGGCAGCTCGGAAACGGCCGGCGTCGGCTGGCGCGATGCGGCCGGGGAGCCGTACTGCCTGCTGCCTTGCTGGCGGCGCGGCGTGGCGGAAAATACGATCGAGCGCGGGGGCGAGGATGAACGCCAATGCTTTACGCTGCAGGACCGGCTGGAATGGATCGGCGGCGAGCATTTCGTGCCGATTGGGCGCATCGACCAGGCGGTGCAGGTCGGCGGCACGAATGTTTATCCGGCCTATGTGGCCGAGGTGCTGGCGATGCATCCGGGCGTGCGCGCATGCGCGGTGCGCCTGATGCGGCTGGACGAGGGTACGCGGCTGAAAGCCTTCGTGGTGCCTTCCGATGGCTTCCTGGCAGCAGCACTGCGCACGGAGCTGGACAGATGGCTGGCCGACCGCCTGACCCCGCCGGAGCGCCCGGCCGCCTTGTCGTTCGGTGCGGCGCTGCCGCGCCAGCCAGGCGGGAAACCGGCCGACTGGGTGATCGACGCCTGGGAATAAACCGCGCTGGGATAGGGTGGGCATTCCTGAACATCGCTCGCGGTCGTTGCCGGTTGTGCAAGCGAGGATTCGGGGTTACGGGTGCAAGGATGCGCCCGTAACGGCGTGGGCACGGCTGAACTGACCCCCAAAAGTTGGACACAACTTTTGGGAGAAGTATGTCGAAGTACTCAGAGCAGTTCAAACACACGGTGGTTCAGCAATACTTGTCTGGTGGCGGTGGCTATCGGGCCCTGTCTCAGCGCCATGGCATGGC
>JANNNC010000169.1:0-8566 GCA_031398335.1 Massilia sp. | reverse complement strand
GGATATCAAGCATTTGCTGACCTCGTTCGCCGCGGCGCCGCTCAGCCAGATCAAGCCGATGCACATCCGCCAGTTTTTAGATGACCACTCTGACAAGCCCACCACGGCGAACCGGTGCAAACGCGTTTTCTCAGTCATGTGGAACAAGGCGCGCGGCTGGGGCTATACGGACCTGCCGAACCCTTGCGAAGGCATTCAAGGGCACTCGCTCGAGAAGCGGATGCTGTACATCAGCGATGCGGTCTACTAGGCTGTATGGGCTAGCGCTAGTGCGCCGCTGCGTGATGCGATGGACTTGGCATACCTGACAGGCCAGCGGCCTGCGGACGCGCTGAAGATGACGGAGCACGACATCATCGACGGGCATCTGATCGTGACCCAGGAGAAGACAAAGCAGCCGCTGCGCATTACGATCGTCGGCGAACTGGCGACACTGCTGGCACGTATCCAGGTACGCAAAGCCGGATGCAAGGTCAAGACTGCAGCGCTGCTGATCAACAAGCAAGGCAAGCGGTTCACCGGCCCAACGCTACGTTCTCATTTCGACAAAGCGCGCATCGCTGCGGCCGAGGCGGCACCCGGCTTGGCCAAGGAAATCAAAGCGATGTGGTTCTACGATCTACGCGCGAAGGCGGCAGATGATACGGCGGATGGACTGGGAGATGAGGCAGCAAGCAATTTGCTTGGGCATGAGGACGTGCGAACGACACGGCGCCACTACCTGCGCCGAGGCAAGATAGTGGCGCCGACCAAATAGTAATGGTTGCCAGGCCTACAAAGTGCAGCCCTGGCCCGCCCGATGTCTTACCGAGAAATCAAGCCGACAACCTTCTGCGGCTCGCGGTCAGTTTGGTAAAGTAGCTCGGCATTTTGAGTCGGAACCCGCCGAACCACCTGCGCGGTTTTCATTTGACCCCGAATATAGGTCGCGCTGATCTCGAGAGTGATAAGTTTGCGCTCTCGAGCAGCATTCCAAATAGCGTGCAGGAGATCAGCATCGGCTTCTTCATCATCGCCAATGATGACGCTGAACTGTTTGACACCGCGTGTTTCCAGCCACACCTTAAGAGATTCGTTGCGAGACTCCAGCCCAACAATGCGAAACTCATTCGTGAAGATCTTAGCCTCAGCCTTGTCCTTTGCAGCTCGTTGATTAATGTCCTCGACCGCTGCTCGATCAAAATGCGTACGGTTCAAAGTAATTGAATCTGCGTCCTTTGCACCCTTGATAACCGCGCGTGCTCCATCAGTCACTGCTCTATCAAAGCGCTCAGCTGCAGGGATCTTGGCCGCCAGATCAGCAAAAAGGGTCATCTGACGCGTTTTTTCAGCTTCACGGTCTTTCTCAGATGTAGCCTCGACCTTCGCTTTCTCAACGTCGACCTTTGCTTTCTCGACCTCTACCTTTGCTTTCTCGACGTCAGCAAACGTCTCATATACCTTTGGGCCACCCCACCCCATTGCGACAACAAGTGCAATGACGATCATTACGGTGCGTTTGTGCTCACTTTTCATCTTAACGAATCCGTCACCGAGCTTCGACCAAAAATTACCAAGGTCCGCGTCGATCTCGGAGCTGCCTTCCTTGACAGCAAACACCAACTCAAAAGATTCCCGCTCATCCGCGGTAAGCCGGTTGATACGATCGTCGCCATGGAGAGCAAACGCTGCGGCCCGATAGAACTCATCCTGAAGCTCAGCCAACCCACGGGCCAGTTCGCCAGGAACTGTGCCATGGTAGTCCCTCCCCTCAATCGTTGCATGCAAATTGGTGAGCTCTCCACCAAACACGACATCGGGACCGTCCTCAGCATCGCCATATGTCGAAAGATATGCCAGAGCGTCTTCAACTGAGTTAAGAGCTACCTGTTTCATAAGATTTATTGTTAGTGTGCAATGAATTTATTGTAATACAGGAAACTAGCAAAAGCTCAGCGCATCGTAAAAATTTCGAAGCGCCCGAGGTGCTGGCAGCATTTTTGTGGAGCAGAGGGAGTTTTGTGGAGCGGCCGAAATGAACATTTCGGTCTTTTTCATTGGAGCGGGTGAAGGGAATCGAACCCTCGTCGTAAGCTTGGGAAGCTTCTGCTCTACCATTGAGCTACACCCGCGTGCCCCGCATTCTACGCTGGTTCATACGCCGTTGCCAACATGGCAGTTTTTTAATCTTGCGAAATCATAGTGTGTACAACACACAACTAATCCTTGGGCCGCAAAATAATCAAGCGCCGTGATCACACCCTCATTGTTTGTTGTATCATGTTAATTAATATATCTCAACAGAAACAATAAACCGAGGAAATACCATGACTTTGAATCGTTTCAGCTCGCTCGCTTTCACCTTCTTCATCACAGCGGCACACGGCTTGGCGCAAGCTGGACCGATTTCCTTTAATCAATCGACTTGCCACGCCGGCGCCATATCTTCCAGCTCGTTCACCTGCATCACGAAGGCCGCGGGCGTAAATTACGCGGCAACGATGTCGGCATGGTCCGCACCGGATTCCAAGGCCTTCGGCAGTGCAGCGATTGCTTATTATCCCTACCTCGGTGTTGGCATCATCGCCCCAGGCGAATCCACCAATGGTTCGCAGCACGCGGTCGATAACAAGAAAGGCACTGATGCTTTTCTGATCAACTTCGGTTCCTCTGATTTTGCGCTGAATCAAGTGTCGATCGGCTGGCGTGACGGCGATGCCGACGTGAGTATCCTGCGTTATACCGGCACCGGGACGCCGCTGCTCGGCAATAGCAAGGTAGCCACCCTGAACAATGCAGATGGGTGGGACTGGGTTGGCGATTATTCAACGCTCAGCGCGAACAGCCCGTTGAACTTTAACCATAGCGGCGATGTCAAGACAGCGTCCTGGTGGCTTGTCAGCGCTTACAACTCCGCCTACTCAGGCATCACGGCTGCGGGATCCCTTACCGACGCCAACGATTACTTCAAGCTTAACGGCTTCGGCGGTGAGGTCATTGTCACGATGCCGCCGCCGTCGAACCAGGTCCCGGAACCGGGCACCTTTGCCCTGTTTGGCATTGCACTACTCGGCTTTGTTGCCGTACGACGCAAGCTGTAAGCCAAGTAATCCAGCCTGACTGGCACCGGCCGGCCAGTCAGGGTACAAGCACCCTCGTGCCTTGCGCCACATGGCTTCCCTTAGCATACCGACGCCCCACCTTGAGAGGCCCGCGACCGCAGTTGGCGTCCTCGCTTCTGCTCGGGTTGGTGGCAAGCGCCTTCTCGGCAGCAGCGACCCATTGCGCGAGGGCGGTTTCCTGCGCTGTTTTCAGTTCGGGCTGATTCCTGCCAAGCGAGCCCGGACTCAATGCGTGGACGCACGCGTTGGCCCGGTCATCGAAGTTCAAGGTGCGGATCTCGCCCAGGTCGCCGATCGGCCAGGCATTCGCATGAGCACGCATCAAAAAGCCTTGCTACGACAAACTTGCATCAAGGCAGGCGGAACGCGCCACCGCTTGATCGGCGGCCCCGCTACCCCTGGCTGCGATCAGCGGGGCAGTCTGTCGTCGAGCACTTTCCGGAAGCCTTTCTTGTAGGCGACCTGCAGAATATCGATGTCGTAGCGCCAATTGGCTTCGACAATCACGGGGCCGTTTTCCAGGATCGCGACATCCCAGCCAACCGTATGCAGGCTGTCGATCGACGCGTGGGCTTTCGTCACCAATGCCAGCACCTCGGGCCAGTAGGGCAGCCCGACGCCGATGATCGGTGCGCCCGTGGCGGGATGCACGGCCACGTCTTCCATGGCGGGCCAGGTCTTCGATTTCGAACCGATCGAGGTGATCATTTCGCCGCTGCCGACATCCACCCCGGCAACGAGGTTGCCGCTGGCGCCGTGCGAGAAATTATCGACATCGGACTCGCCGACGACGATGCGGAAAGCGCCGGCGATGACCTCGATGCGTCCCCCGTGGCGGATCGTCACGACACGGACGGTCGACAAGCCCTTCGATTGGGTGATATTCGTGATCAGGTGGTGGTTCGACAGCTTGGGCTGGACGATCAGGGAACGCGTGTGCGCCAGTGGCGCTTCGCAATAACGCACCAGGTCGTCGAACGAGCCGCTATATCCGCCACTCCAGCGCACGCCGGAGTCGGTGACGCTCAGGGAAAACGTTCCTTTGCCGTGCGAGCCATTGCTCGGCTTTACAAAATACTCGCCGGGGACCAGCACCGCCGCCAATTCGGCCGCCGACAGCACATGGGGAATGGTGCTCCCTTCGGGTGCTGCCTTCGTGATCAGGGCAACGATATGCGCGGTAGGAATGCCGTGCAAGCTGCAATGCTCGAAAAACCTGACCTTGTCGTCGGCCAGCTGGCGCCCATCTTGCGATGTAATGGCCGCGTAGCGCTTCTTCAGCGGTTCATTGTCCAGATAGTCCGACCACGTATGCCTGGGCACCGCGGCCAGGCTGTAGAGCGAGAAGAACTTGGCCCCAAGGCCGAGACTGGTGCGGGCGTAGGCCGGGCCCCACAGCAAATGCAAATCGGTCGGACGCCTGATCGAGGAAACGGCATACATCTGCGCACGCATATATTGCGAGGCCACATCCATCACATGGGAAAGCTTCATTGTTTCCAACCTCTTCCTGATTCGTTCGTCATCGATCGCCAGCACCTGCTAACCGGCTGTGCGGATCACGCAAAGGACAACATGATAACCCAGCCTTCAGCTCGTCTGACTCGCATTTACTTCGGCGGCTCGACCGTATAACCCTTGGCCTGCAGCGTGGCGATGACGCCTTTCGGGTTCAGGATTTCCTTGATGTGCACGACCGTAAAGGTGCTCGGGTTGGTGGCGAGCGCCTTCTCGGCAGCAGCGACCCATTGCGCAAGGGAAGTTTCCTGCGCGGTTTTCAGTTCAGGCTGATTCCTGCCGAGCGAGCCCGTACTCAATGCGTGGACGCACGCGTTGGCCCGGTCGCCGAAGTTCAACTTGCGGATCTCGTCCAGGTCGCCGATCGCCCAGGCATTGGCGTGGGCACGCATCACCTCGACGTCGGTGTCGAGGCTTTCAATCGTTTTCAGCAGACACGGTGCATCGTCCATGGCCGACTTCTTGAACTCGCGCGCTGCCTTGCCAGGGTCCTTGATGGCGACACGGTAGGTGGCGTCCGTGAATTTCAGATTGTGCTTCTCTGCCAGCTTGCCGACTGTGATGCGCACCTCGTCGCCTCCCGACAGCCCGGCCTGCTTCAGCGCGCGCTTGTACAGTTCCCCGGCGACGAAAGTGGGACGCTCGCGTTCGATGCCGCTGTCGTTGCCGAAATATTTTTCCTTCAAAGGCTGCCAGCGCGCGTACACGTCTGGCGGCAGGACATCCTTGAGCTCGGCGCCGTCCGGATTCTTCTTGATGCCGATCAGGAAAGGCACCGCGGCCAGCCCGCTCCAGCCTACCTCGATCGAGACGCCCGGCGACTTCAGGTATTCCTGGGAGGTCGCGATCACCCGCTCGACCTTGCCGGAACGCCATTCCATCTGTGCCGGGAGCGGAGAATAGGTGCCGAATACCCACATTACATGGTCGCCCTTCGACACCTTCCACAAGCCCGGCCCCGGGCGGCTGCCGGAAACGAGGACGGTTTGCGGGACCGCCTCGCCATTGTCCAGGGTCGGCATGGCTGCTGCGGCCGGTGGCGCGGCAGGCGCTTCGGCCTGGGCCCAGGCGGGCAGGCTCAGGCAACACAGGGTGAGGACGGGTAATATGCGCTTGAACATGGTCAGCTTCCTTATTTCGGTGCTTCCACCGTATACCCCTTGGCCTGCAGCGTGGCAATCACACCTTTCGGATCGAAAATTTCCTTGATGTCGACCACGGCGAAGGTGCTGGTGTTGGCGGCCAGCGCTTTTTCGGCGGCGGCCACCCAGCTCGCTGCGGAACGCTCCTGCAAGGTCTTGATTTCCGGCTGGTTCTTGGCGAGTGAGCTGGACGTCAAGGCTTGCTGGCAGGCCTCGCGCTCTGCGTAGTTCAGCTTGCGGATGTCGTCGATCTCGCCGACCGCCCAGGCATTCGCGCGCGCGCGCATCAGGTCCAGTTCATTTTCGAGGCGCTCGATGGTCTTGATCAGGCAGGGCACGTCGTCCATGGGTGACTTCTTGAATTCGCGCACGGCCTTGCCCGGATCCTTGATCTGGACATGCACCGAAGCGTCGGTGATTTTGAGCTTGTGCTTTTCGGCGAGCTTGCCGATGGTCTTGATGATGTCGCTGCCGCCCGTCAAGCTGGCTTCCTTGAGCGCGCGGCTCTTCAACTGGCCGGCGATGAAGGACGGGCGTTCGCGCTCGACATCGTCGTCATTGTCGAAATACTTTTGCTTCATCGGTTGCCAGCGTGCGTACACATCGGGCGGCACCAGGTTCTTCAGCTCGCCATCGGGATTGTTCTTGATGCCGAACAGGAAAGGCACTGCAACGAGGCTGTTCCAGCCGAAGCCAACCCCGGACCCGGGCGCTTTCAGGTATTCCTGCGAATTGGCGATGATCTTCTCGACGTTCCGCGAGCGCCATTCCATCTTGGTGGGCAAGGGAGAATAACTGCCGAACACCCACATCACATGGTCGCCTTTCGACACCTTCCACATGCCGGGACCGGGACGGCTGCCCGACACCAGCACCGTTTGCGGCGCCTCTTCCACGAGCTCCGGCGCCGCCGCGCTCGGTATGGGCGGCGTGGTAGGCGTTTCCGTCTGTGCCCAGGCAGGCAAGCTCAGCAAGCACAAATACAAGGCGGGAACGACGCGTTTCATAGTGACATCCTTCTGGTTGTTAGCTGAAGGACATTGTGTTGCCACTAAGCGATATAAGCAAGAAACAAGATGTTACAAGAGCCATATGTATGCTGTATATCTTATGCGCCTCGGATAATCCGCCGTGATGCGAGATAAGCCGGTGTCGAGCGCGAGTGATTACAGGCGACAGGCGATGCGTGCGAGAATGCCGGGCGAACGACCAGGAGAGCGCGGCATGATCAGCCATATCACATTCGTCAGCATCCCGACCCGCGACCAGGACGCGGCGCTTGCCTTCTACACCGAAAAGCTCGGCTTCCCGGTCATTACCGACCAGCCGTCTGGCGCCCAGCGCTGGATCAAGTTGCGCGTGGGCGCGTCGGAAACGCGCTTCATCCTCTTCACCCCGGATGGCCAGGAAGACCGGATCGGCAGCCCCTTCAACGGGTCGCCGGCCTGCGACGACGTCGAGGCGACCTACCGCCAACTCTCCGGCCGCAGGGTCGAATTCGTGTCGCCGCCGCAAAAGCAGCCGTGGGGCGAATTCGCGATCATGAAAGACCCGGACGGCAACCAGTTCGTGCTGTCCGCGTCCTGAGCTTGCCCTCGCGCCAAGCTTGGCAACCCGACAATCGAGTGGCGAATGTGCGGGTTTTTGGGATAAATATTTCCTACAGCCATCAAGATCCGGCGGTAACGGTCGTTATCCAGACTGATAGCGCCCCTTAGCGCGCCCGCACCTCTACCGGATCGATCATGAAACTCGTCGCAGTCCTCGCCTTTGCCGCCGCCTCGCTGCTGTCCGCCTGCGGCAGCATGCGCCTCTCCCAACCGGCCCCGGCGCACCCGGTCATCGTCACCCTGAACGCCACCGGCTACGGCGCCGTCAACCTGGCCGCCTGCGACGGCCAGTGCGACCGCGTCGCGCCGGCCCAGCGCAAACTGCTGGCGATGCGCGCCGCGCGCCTGGACGCCTACCGCGCCATGGCCGAGCAGGTGTACGGCTTGCGCATCGAAGGCGGCAGCACGGTTGGCTCGCTGGCGCTGAAAGACGACAGTTTCAAGGTGTATATTGACGCCTTCATCCGTGGCGCGCGCGTGACGAACAACGTCCAGCGCGAAGACGGCACCTACGAGACGACCGTGGAGATGGATTTCGACACCAATGCGGCCCAGTCCCCAGCCCCCTCTTCCCGCGCTGCTCCGGCAGTGGCAAAGAACGCCCGCAGCCTGGTGGGCAACGCCGGTCCCGGCGCTGCCTACGGCGCCTCGTTCTACCATGCCCAGTAAGTTGGGCGTGCTCGGCGCCGCCTTGCTGGCGCTGGTACTCGACGTCTCACTTCCCGCCTGCGCCGCACCGCGCGAGGCTGAAGGCGTGGCCCCGGTCGACGCCGGCGGCATTGCCCGTGCGCGCCAGGCCGCGATTCGCGACGCCCTCGAGCAGCTGGGCCTGCGCAGCGGCGCCCGCGTCGACGCCGCCGCCGGCGCCTCCACCCGCGGCAAGACGGTCGAGAGCAGCCGCGTCCAGCCGGCCTTTGACTTCGAGCGCTACACGGTGCTGCGCGAATGGCAGACCGGCCAGCTGCTGCACGTGCGCATCGCCGTCAAAGAAGAAGACGCGCGCCCGCGCGGCAGCGTCAACCTCGGCTACAAGAAGAAAATCGTCGTCACCCCGTTTCGCGTACGGCGCTCGCCGCAGCTGGACGATGTCGACGACATCGCTACCCGCCTGCCGCAGGAACTCCTGCGCCGCATGGGCGCGGGGGGCAAATTCCTCGGCAAGGAAAGCCCCTACGTCATCTCTCCCGGCACGAAC
>JANNNC010000123.1:0-4275 GCA_031398335.1 Massilia sp. | reverse complement strand
ATGGCAATCAAACTCAAGAACGACAAAGACATCGCGAAGATGCGCGTGGCCGGCCGTATGGCCGCCGAAGTGCTGGAAATGATCAAGGAATACGTCGTGCCCGGCGTCTCCACCGAAGAACTCGACCGCCGCTGCGCCGAGTACATCCGCAAGGTGCAGAAGGCCACGCCCGCCAACGTTGGCTACCACGGCTTCCCGAAAACCCTGTGCACGTCCGTCAACGGCGTGGTTTGCCACGGCATTCCCAGCGAAAAGGAGATGTTAAAAGACGGCGACATCGTCAACATCGACGTCACCGTCATCAAGGACGGCTGGCACGGCGACACCAGCCGCATGTACTACGCGGGCACGCCCAGCCCTGAAGCGAAGCGCCTGGTCGACACGACATTCGATTGCATGATGGCGGGTATCCGCACGGTGCGCCCCGGCGCGCGCCTGGGCGACGTCGGGCACGCGATCCAGAAGCTGGCCGAAACGGCCGGCTATTCGGTCGTGCGCGACTACTGCGGCCACGGTATCGGCCGCGTCTACCACGAAGACCCGCAGGTGCTGCACTACGGCCGCCCGAATACCGGCCTACTGCTGAAAGAAGGCATGACGTTTACGGTCGAGCCGATGATCAACGCCGGCGACGACGAAGTGGCCCAGCTCGACGACGGCTGGACCGTGGTCACGCGCGACGGATCGCTCTCGGCGCAGTGGGAGCACATGATCGCCGTAACGTCGAACGGCTTCGAGATCCTGACGCCCTGGCCGAAGGGTTAGCACACGGCGCCGTTCGCGCGTCCGGTGAACTAAAAAAAAGCTTGCATGCTTTCGCATGCAAGCTTTTTTGTTATCGCCGAAGGCAGGCGCCTGCGGCGATAAGGCCTTGAAACTCGTTACGATTAGAACTCGTAACGGGCGGTCAGGCGAACCGAGCGGCGCGACTGGAAGCCGGTTGGATTGCCGTAGTTCGGGTTGATGACACCCGCCGGGGTGTCGGCACGGCTGTAGTTGCGCAGTTCGTTGTATTCGGTGACCTTGCGGCTGTCGAACACGTTGAACACGTCTGCCTGCAGGGTCAGGCGCTGGTCGCCGAACTTCTTCAGGTAGGCCAGCGACAGGTCGACCGACTGGGTCCATGGCGTACGGCCGAAGCTGCCGCGCTGGGTCAGGCGGGTTTTGCCCGCGTCGTCCAGGCAGTAGTAGCTCGACGCGCTGTTGTACTCGCCCGAACCACCGGACAGGGTACCGTCAGGTCCGAAGTAGTCGGGAACCGAGTCAGGCACGAAACCGACACAGCTCTTCGGCCGGCCGGAAGCAGCCACGAAGTTCATGCCGAGGCGGAAGTTTTCGGTCAGCTGGTAGTTACCGAAGATCTTGAAGGTGTGGCGGCGGTCGTTCGGCAGGTAGCCGTTGGCGCCGTCGGTGAACGAACCGAAGTCGAAGTCCTGCGTGACGCCGGCATCCTCCTGGTCCAGCTGCGACTGCACGTAACCTTCGGCGGTACCCTTGCTGCGTGCCAGCGTGTACGAACCGGACACGCCCCAGGTGCCGTCGAACGGGCGGTCGAGCGTGAACTCGAGGGCGTTGTACTTGCGTTCGTACTTGGCCAGGCCGAGGTAGCTGTTCGGGATCGTCAGCGGAACCAGCTTGCCGTCGTTGTTGACGTCGATGTTCAGGCTCAGCGGATTGCCCGGGTTCATCAGGACGCAGTCAGCGAGGTCATGGTAGTCGAAGTTGGCATAGCCCTGGTCGGCCACATAGTTGGCAATACCGGTCTTGGCGCAGTAGTCGTCCATGCCGTCGTTGACTTTGCGCTGGATGTACTTCACGCCGAACGACAGGCCCTTGTTGATGGCCTTCTGGAAGCCCAGGATGTACTCGTCCTGCGACATCGGCTTGAGGTCGGTATCGGCCACGGTGCCTGGATTAGGCAATTGTGCGTTCGCATCGCCGATCGAACGGCCGATCGGCGCCGACAGGCCGGTTGGCACGGCGGTACGCGGATCCATACCCGTGAAGGTATAGAAATCTTCCGTGTTCAGTTCCAGGCGGGTGGCGCGGATGTTGGTGTTCGATGCGACCGGGATGTAATAACGGCCGGCGTTCGCATACACCTTCAGGCTGGCGTCGCCGAATACGTTCCACGATGCGCCCAGGCGCGGCGCGACCAGGTGGTCGGCCTTGACGAAGCTGATGCCGTCGCCGTTCTTGTTGTTGAACGACTCGCTGCGCAGGCCTCCGTACAGCAGGACGTCCTTGGTAATTTTCCAGCTGTCCTCGAGGTACAGGGCGCTGTTGATCACTTCGTATTCGCCCGAGGTATCGATCGAAGTGCGCTTGCGCACGTATTGACCGCCCGGACGCACGGCGTTAGGCACGCGGTTGACGGTGCCGGTTGCTGAATTCAGGTAACGCCAGTAAGCGCCGCCCGAATAGGCGCTGCCGCCTGCGGCCGACGAAATGAATTTCTGGCCGTCGTAGCCGGCGCGGATCGTGTGGTCGGCCAGCGTGTACTCGACATCGAAACGCAGCGACTTGCGGGTATCGCGGTCGTCCGGTGCATTCGGATCGCGTGCGCCGTTGGCGAACGGCTCTTTCCAGCAACCGAGCAGGTTGATGGCCGGATCGTACACTTCAGGGCAATCCTTGCCTTCCATGCGCGCGCCCTCTTCCTTCAGGCTCAGGTCGTTCACGCGTCCGCCTGCCAGCGACACCGTCAGGTTGTCGGTCAGGTAGCCCGTGTACTTACCGATGGCGACCGTGCCGCCCGAGGTCTGCTTGGTATAGGCGCCTTCGCCGTTCAGGCCGACGAAGAAGTCCTGGTCGGCCGGGTTCTGGTAATCCCAGACCTTGGTGGTCTTCTTGTTGGCGATGCCGGTGAATTCGAGGCGGTGATCGGCGGTCGGCAGGAAGTCGACCTTGATCATGCCGTTTGGCGGACCCGATTTCGTGCGGACGGCGCGATTCTGGCCGTAGTCGGTGGTGGTATTGCGGGTGCCTTCGAGGATGCCGTAGACGAACAGCTTGTCCTTGATGACCGGGCCGCCCGACCAGACGTTCACCGCCAGCTCGTCGGACTTGTCGTCGCGTGCAAACAGCGTGTAGGCGTTTGGATGGTCAGGGTCGCGGTCGACGACGTTGCGGCCTTTGGCGCGCAAAGCCTGCGGTTCCCAATAGACTGCCGCGCCGCTCTTCCAGGTGTTGGTACCGCGCTTGGTCGACAGGCTGATGACGCCGCCCAGCGAACGGCCGTATTCGGCGCCGTAGCCGCCGGTCTTGATCTGCTGCTGGTCGATCGCGTCGAATGGCAGCGTTGCGTAGGCGATGAAGTTACGGATGTTGGTAACGTCGAAGCCATTGATGTAGTAGCCGTTTTCGGCCACCGATGCGCCGCCCACGGAAGGCAGGTTGCCGTCGCCGATGCCCTCGTCGCCCTTGACGGTGCCAGGTGCGAGCAGTGCCACGGCCGTGGCGCTACGCGACACCGGCAGTGCCTGGATCTCGGACTGGGTGAAAACGGTGTTCGATTCGGTGCTGGAGACGTCGATCGCATTGCGGCGGCGCGAGCCGGCCACGTTCACGACCGCCATGTCGGTGAAGCGCACTTCGGTACCGGAGCCGATTGCGACGTTGACTTCGCGCGTGACGCCGCCGGCCGTCACGGTATAGCGGCCGGGGCTCAGTTTCGACAGCGAGAAGCTACCGTTCTGTTCCGCCTGGATGGTGCGCTTGGAGCCGGTGTCCTGGCTCTCGATCGTCACCTGGGCTTTCGGCGTGGTACGGCCGAATACCGAGCCTTCGGCACTCTGCGCGTGTGCAATGGAAGCGACGCAAAGGCTAACCGCAAGCGAAATTGCCGTACGGGCCGCAAGCTGTCGCATCGTCATTGAATTCGTCATCTTGACCTTTCTTGTATTTATGAGTATTTACATTTTTTACCAGCAAGCTTGTCTCAACCGCCGGGTGCAACGATATTAGCCAAAAGGAAATATGTCGACTATAGAATGTTTGATCAGGAGCAAATTCCGTGCATTATTTGTTGCTTTTTCAGTACACCAAATCAAGGCGCATAAAAAAACCGGCATGGGCCGGTTTTTGTAAATACGGAAACGGGGCGCCGAAACGCCCCGCTTTGATGAATACCCGTTAAAACGCGTATTCCGCGGCCAGCTTGATCGAACGTGGACGCAGCGCATAACCGCCACGCAGGTCGACCGGTCCCGAGGCCAGCAGCGCGTTGCGGATGTTGAGCGACAGGCGCAGGTCCTGGAAGCCGGTGTACACGAA
>JANNNC010000068.1:0-11494 GCA_031398335.1 Massilia sp. | reverse complement strand
TACCGCGATGGCGTCAATTGGGTCGCGCGCCCGGTCAACAATGGCGAGGCGCGCCTGGCCGGCGTCGAGCTCGACCTGAAGTCGCCCATGAAACTGGGCGACATGGCCTTCGCGCTGCGTTTCAACGCCGGGCGCAACTGGTCGCGCGTGCTGTCCGTGCCCGGCCCCGACAACACGCTCGCCCAGCAGGTGCCGTTCACGTTCAATGCCGGCATCGATTACCGCGGCGCGGGCGGATGGGACGCCGGCGCCAGCTTTAACGTGCGCGGCGGCGCAATTAGCCGCTCGAACGATGGCGTTACCGCCTCGCTCGGCCGGGTGGCGCAGCTGGACCTGTACTGGACGCGCAAGGTCGATGGCCAGTGGCGCATGCGCGTGAGCGTGGCCAATGCATTGGGCCGCAGCCAGCAGACCGGCAGCTCCTGGCGCGACGCCCACGGCAGCGTCGTTAGCCGGGTGCTGACCTGGGAAGGCATGGCCAGCCTGCGCATCGGGCTCGAGCGAACGCTGTGAGCGTGGTTCAGGGCGCGGCGCCCGTCGCCGGCAGGGAGGTGAACAGGACGGTGGTCACGGCCGCTGCGGTGCCATTTTGGCCGGGAATGAGCTGGTACACGCGGTCGTATTCGTTGTCTGCGATATCCACCCCGGGCTGGCCGCCGAACAGGCGCACCAGTTCCGGCAAGGTGTTCGAGTGGCCGACGACCAGCACCGGTCCCGTCAGGGTTTTCACTTTGGCCACCATCGCCTGCGGCGTTTTCGGATCGTACAGCTGGACGGTCAAACCGCTCGCCTGCGCCAGCGGCTGCGCGGTCTGGCGCGTGCGGTTGGTGGGCGTGCTGAAAACGTGCGCGATGCCGGTTTTGCTTAACATCGCCGCGATGTTGCGGGCGCGCTGCGCACCTTGCGGCGTGAGCTCGGGGTCCTTGCCCTCGGCCGCTTTTTCGCCGTGGCGCACCAGGTAGATCATCGACGGCTCGGCCAGCGCGGCGCACGGCGCCAGCAGGGTGAGGAGCAGGGCGCAGACGCCGGACAGGCGCGGGAACAGGGGCATGTACATTCCTTGGACGGTTGCGGGAACAGGCGAGCGTGAACTTACCATATCCGCCAGCCTGCCCATAGCATCGGCCCTGCCATTGGTGCTATTCTTTTCGGAAACAAATCGACCATCCGGAGGAAGCCTTTGACGATTGTCCTGCAGACCGAACGCCTGCGCCTGCGTCACATGAGCGACGCCGACGCCGCCTTCATGCTCGAGCTGGTCAACGATCCGGCCTACCACCGTTTCATCGGCGACCGCGGTGTGCACACTGTCGAGGCCGCGCGCAATTACATGCGCACCGGGGCGATGGCGATGGTGGCGCGCCTCGGCTTCGGCTTTTATATTGTCGAGCTTCTTGAAAACAGCTGTCCGATCGGCGTCTGCGGCCTGGCCAAGCGCGACTTCCTCGACGATGTCGACATCGGCTACGCCTTCCTGCCGCAGTACGGCGGCCAGGGCTATGCCATCGAGGCGGCCAGGGGCGTGTTGGGACATGCGCGCGAGCTGGATTTACGGCGCATCGTCGCTACCGTCCTGCCCGACAACAGCGCCTCCATCCGCGTGCTCGAAAAACTGGGACTGCGTTTCGAGCGCATTGTCCAGGCGCCGGACACGACGCGCGAACTGCAGCTGTTCGGCATGGAGATCGGCTGAACGAACCGGCCGCGGGCGCGCGCATGGAACGCGGAGCGCAGGGAATTACAGCTGCGTCAGCGAAATCGTATTGCTTACGGGCGTCGAACACGGCTCCTCGTCGAACGCGATATCCCCCAGCGGATTGGCCACGCCATCGGTCTTCAAGTCGGCAAAGCCGAACAGGTTGCGGTCTTGCAGGTGCGACGGCACCACCGTCGACAGCGATGAATAAATACTGTCGACGCGTCCCGGATGCGTTTTTTCCCAGCCGCGCAGCATGGCCTTGATTTGCTTCCTCTGCAGGTTTTCCTGCGAGCCGCACAGGTCGCACGGGATGATGGGAAAACCTTTGACTTCGGCATAGCGCTCGGTATCGGCTTCTTTGACATAGGCCAGCGGGCGGATCACCATGTGCTTGCCGTCGTCCGACACCAGCTTCGCCGGCATGCCTTTCAGTTTCCCGCCGAAGAACATGTTCAGGAAGAAGGTTTCTAGAATGTCGTCGCGGTGGTGGCCGAGGGCGATCTTGTTGCAGCCGAGTTCATCGGCGACGCGGTACAGGATGCCGCGGCGCAGGCGCGAGCACAGCGAGCAGGTGGTCTTGCCTTCCGGGATCAGACGCTTGACGATGCTGTAGGTGTCCTGGTTTTCGATGTGGTAGTCCACGCCCAGCTTGTCCAGGTAGGCCGGCAGGATGTCAGCCGGGAAGTTCGGCTGCTTCTGGTCGAGGTTCACCGCGACGATGTCGAAGTGGATCGGCGCGCGCTCGCGCAGCGTCAGGAGGATGTCGAGCAGGGCGTAGCTGTCCTTGCCGCCGGACAGGCACACCATCACCTTGTCGCCGTCTTCGATCATGTTGAAATCGCCGATCGCCTGGCCGACCAGGCGGCACAGGCGCTTGTGCAGCTTGTTGTTCTCGTACGCGGTCTTTTCGCGTTTTTTGGCCTCGAGGGCTTCGACGTTCTCGACAGGCACGTCGTTCATCACCGCTGCATTCATGCTTCTTCCTTCATTTGAAACACTTCCACGCCGACGCCTTCGCAGTCGGGATACACGTCCGGCTTCATGGTCGACACACGCGCGGCGCGCACGCGCGGGTGGGCCAGCATGGCGCGCACGACGTCGTCGCACAGGGTTTCCTGCAGGTGCACATGGCCCTGCGCCATGCGCTGGGCAATGGTCTCGCGCATGAAATCGTAGTCGACGACCTCGTCGAGCTGGTCAGCCTTCGGGGTCGATGCGCCCAGCGGGATGTACAGGTCGACATTGATCAGCACGCGCTGCTCGCCCTTTTTCTCGAAGTCGTGGACGCCGATGTTGATCATCACTTCGTAATTGCGCAGGAACAGCCGGCGGCAATCGCGCAAGCTCGGGTGGGTCAGGGCGGACAGCATAGGAAAGGGCCTTGTTAGGTTACTCAGTTAAATTATTTATTTCGTAAGAAACATCACGTCGCGCGCCAGCGGCACCAGATGCTGGCCGCCGTCGACCACCAGCGTCGTGCCGGTGAGCGCGCGGGCCGAGGCCGCGTAGACGACGGCGTCGGCGATATCCTGCGGTGTCGAGGAGCGGCCCAGCGGCGTCACCGTATGGGCCTGGGCAAAACCTGCTTCGCTCTGGTCGCCCGACACCAGCGTGATACCGGGTGCGATGCCGACCATGCGCAGTTTTGGTGCCAGCGCCTGGGCCAGCATCTTGGTCGCGCTTTCCAAGGCCGCTTTCGACAGCGTGTACGACAAAAAATCCGGGTTGAGATTGTACAGTTTCTGGTCGAGCAGGTTGATCACCACGGCCTGGCTGTGCTCCGGCGTGGCCGCATGCAGCGCCTGCGCCAGCAGCAGTGGCGCGACCAGGTTGGTGCGCATATGCGCGGCGAGCAGTGCTGGCGAAAATGTGGTGGCGCTGTCGTATTCGAACAACGAAGCGTTGTTGACGATGCAAGTCACCTGCCCCAGCGCCTCGAAGGCGCGGCCCGGCAGCGCGCGCACCGCCGCTTCATCGCCCAGGTCGCAGGACAGCAGGGCGGCGCGCCGGCCGAGGGCGCGGATCGCGTCCGCCGTCTCGTTCGCCTCGAGCTCGGAATGGCGGTAGTGGACGGCGATGTCCCAGCCGGCGGCGGCCAGCCCCAGCGCGATCGCGCGGCCGAGGCGGCGTCCGGCGCCGGTGACGAGCGCGACCTGGGTGTGGCCGCCGCCGGCTGGCGGCAAGATGTGCGTCATAGTCTGCTGTTGAGTGAAATTGTTGATCCGGGCCGATCTGGCTACAATGCCGGAATGTCCTTACCCCTTCCCGACAGCGACGCGCTGTCCGCGTCCCACGCCTTACAACAGGAAATTGCCTCCGCTATCGAACAGGCGGGCGGCGCCATTCCCTTCTCGCGCTTCATGGAGCTGGCGCTGTATGCGCCCCGGCTCGGCTACTACAGCGGCGGCGCGGCCAAGCTGGGAGAAAGCGGCGATTTTACGACCGCACCCGAAATATCGCCCCTGTTCGGGGCGGCGCTGGCGCGCGCGGCAGCCGCTATTATCGCCCAAAGCGCGCCCAACATCATCGAATTCGGCGCCGGCACCGGCAAGCTGGCGCGCGATGTGCTCACCGCGCTGGCCGCCGACGGCGTGCAAATCGAGCGCTACACCATCATCGAACTGTCGGGTGAGTTGCGCGCGCGCCAGCAAGAGGCATTAAAAAATTTCCCGCAAGTCGAGTGGCGCGACGGCTTTCCCGAGGCCTTCAGCGGCGTGGTGCTGGCCAACGAAGTGCTCGATGCCATGCCGGTCGAACTGGTGCTGAAAACGGACAACGGCTGGCGGCGCCAGATGGTCACGGTCGAGGCCGGGCGCTTCGCCTATGTCCAGGCAGACCTGGATGCGGCGCTGGCGGCGCAACTGGCGCGCCAGATTCCCGATGCGCAGTCCTTCCAGGAAGGCTACCTGACCGAACTGCACCCGGTCGCTTGCGGCTTCATGGGTTCGCTGGCAGCCATGTTCGCGGACGGTCAAGGCGCCGCCATCCTGATCGACTATGGTTTTCCGGCCCACGAGTTTTATGTGGACCAGCGCGTCGGCGGCACCTTGATGTGTCATTACCGCCACCATGCGCATCCTGACCCGTTTTATTTGCCGGGTTTGCAGGACATCACGGCCCACGTCGATTTCACGGCGATGGCGCTCGCGGCGCAAGAGGCCGGCTTGCCGGTGCTGGGCTACATGAACCAGTCCGGCTTCCTGCTCGGCTGCGGCATCGCCGAGCTGCTGCTGCGCACGGACCCCGACGACGCCGTGCGTTATTTGCCACAGTCGAAAGCCGTCCATAAACTCGTGGCGCCGAGCGAAATGGGAGAATTGTTCAAGGTGCTGATCGTTGGTAAGGGGGTCGAGCTGCCGCAGCACATCGCGCTGGCCGATCGCAGTCGCCGCTTATAGAGTTGACAACTGAGTTGACAACTTGCGCTGGGGATATAAACCCGGCTATGCTGTACCGGTTGGGCCTCCCGAAATCGGCTGCAACCCAACCACAACGCACACCATGGCCAAGATTCATACCCATTACGACAACCTGAAGGTGGCGCGCGGCGCGCCGCAGGAAGTCGTGCGTGCAGCCTACAAGGCGCTCAGCCAGAAATACCATCCCGACAAGAACCAGGGCGACGAAAAGGCCGCCCGCATCATGGCGATCGTCAACACTGCCTACAACATCCTGTCCGACCCGGTCCGCCGCAAGGAGCACGACGAGTGGATTGCGTCCGAGGAATGGGAAGTCGAGTGGCTCGAGAGCAGCGGCGAAGAGAGCGCCCGCCCGCGTGGCGACAATTGGGAAACGCCACCGCCATCGCGCAACCGCCGGCGCCTGCTGCGCGAACCGCGCTGGTGGCTCGGCATGCTGGGCGGCATGGCGGTCGGCGTCATCTGCGCGCTGTTGCTGGTGAAACAGCCGCGCTTGCTGCCGACCGCGCTCGGCTTCAACCCCAAGCCGGAAACGGTTCCCGCGCTGACCTCGGTCCCGGGGCCCGATCCGGATGCCTGGGCCACCCCGGCCGGGGCGAAAACCCCGCCGGCGGTCGTCAAGGCGCTGGCCGTGACCCAGCTGATGGTGCCTGCGCGCCAGCCCGAATGCGACACCGACCTCGCCACGCCGTCGGCGCCGAACGGCGAACCCTGGCCCGAACAGTCCGGCTACATTCCCGGCTACCCGCTGAGCAACAGCGGACGCGAGATGACGGTCGTGGTCGACAACAGCGCCAACGCTTCGCCCGTATTCGTCAAAATCTACGACCTCGAACGCCGCTCGAACGTGCGCCACGCCTATGTGCTGAGCAACGGCATGCTGACCATCGACGGTCTCGCCGCCGGCAAGTACGAGATCCGCTATCAAAACGTGGTCAGCAACGCATCGCGCGCCGATTGTTCCAGTAAGGCCGCGCGCCAGGCCGACGCCGGATTTTAATGATCCCCGTCGAGCGCTCCCCTGGGCCCCACACGGACGAATCGGTCAAAAATCACTAACTGTTGCTTTTTCCCATCCGCAAACCCGTTTTGCGCAAAGCCCCACCCAATTTAGCTATTCATTCCCCTGCCGTAATATACTCACACGGCAGCGGCCAGCGTAGCCGCGACTTGCCGCCGGCCCAATGGAAACACGCCATGAACGAATTAGACGGCCTCACTGCCTTGCTCATCGAGCCCCACGCGGGCATGCGGGCCAACATCCACAGCATGCTCACCATGTGCGGCCTGACCCGCATCGAGCACGCCAGCAGCGCCAACCAGGCCGTCAAGCAACTGACCCTGCGCAAGTTCGACCTGGTGCTGTGCGAATACGACCTCGAGGGGGGCCAGGACGGCCAGCAGCTGCTCGAGGACTTGCGCCACCATAAATTGGTGTCGCTGGCGACGATGTTCTTCATGGTCACTGCCGAGGGCGATTATGGCAAGGTCGTCAGCGCCGCCGAACTCGCGCCCACCGACTACATCCTGAAACCGTTTACGGCCGACCGCCTGTTGGAGCGCATCGCGCGCGCGCTGGAAAAACGCAATGTCTTCCTGCCGCTGTACCGCCTGATGGAGGCGGGCGCCCAGCACGAGGCGATCGACGCCTGCATCAGCGGCGAAGCCGCGCACCCGCGTTACGCGATCGATTTCCTGCGCCTGCGCGCCGAACTGCACCTGTTCCTGGGCGAAGCCGACCTGGCCGAACCGATCTACCGCAAGCTGGCCGAGAGCCGGGCAATTGCCTGGGCGCGGCTCGGCTTAGCGAAAACCTTGTACCTGCGCGAACAATACGAGGAAGCCGGCAGCCTGCTTACGGAACTAGTGCAGACGAATACGAATTTCGTCGATGCCTACGACTGGCTGGCGCGCACCCACACGGCGATGGGCGAGCTGGAGAAATCGCAGGACGTGCTGGGGCGCGCTGTCGCCGTCTCGCCGCATGCCGTGCGGCGCCTGCGCACCCTGGGCGAAGTCGCGTTCGAGGCCGGCGACGACGACACGGCCGAAAAGGTGCTCAAGCAGGTCGTGGCGAAAGCCAAATATTCGGAATTTCGCGACCCCGAAGACCACGTGAAACTGGTCCGTACGCTGGTGCGCAAGGGAGATCCGGTGGCAGCCGCCTCGGTCATCCGCGACCTCGACCGCTCGATGGGTGGCAAGCACTACGCCGACGCCTGCAGCGCGATCTCGTCGGCGCTCTTGCACGAATACACCGGCAACCAGGAACGCCTGCTGGAATCCCTGAATGCCGCGGTGGCGGCCAGCTGCGACCTGCCCGCCATGTCGGCCGACCTGAAACTCGAGCTCGCGCGCAGCTGCCTGGCGCACGACATGGCCGACGGCGCGGCAAGCCTCGTGCGCGAGGTCATGCGCAATGCCGGCGACGCCGGCGCCATGGACCGCGCGATGAGCGTCATGGCCCAGGCCGGCCACGCCGAACTCGGCACCGCGCTGGCCCAGGAAACGCGCCAGCATGTCGTGGATCTGGTCGCCGGCGGCGCCGAGCGTGCCCGTGGCGGCGACTACGCCGGCGCGGTGACCCTGATGCAGGAAGCGGCGCAGCGCATGCCAGGCAACCCGCAGGTGGCCTTCAACGCCGCGCTGGCGCTGCTGCGCTGCCTGGAGCACACTGGCTGGGACGACAAGCTCGGGCAGCAGGCCCTGGCCCAGATGGCCGCGGTGCGCCGGCTCGATCCGCGTAACCCGAAGCTGGCCGCGCTGACGGCGCTGCAGCAGAGCGTTTTGAAAAAATACAAGAAAACAAATAAATAATGGGCGCACGCGCCAGGAAAGCCGGTAATCCCCCATGGTAGACGCAGGAATCCAGCCGCCCGACGAGGGCGCCACCCGCCGCGTGCGCGCGGCATTGATGCAAAAAGTGAATGGCGACGAAGAGATGTTCGCGCTCGGCGGTTCGATCGCCCGGGTGATCGAACTGGCCGACGCCGACGAGCCGGGCCCGCACGATCTGGCCTATTTTGTCCTCTCCGACGCCGCGCTCACCCAGCGCATCCTGCGCCTGTCGAACACGGTGCGCTACCGCACCGTGTCCGGCACCGCGGTGACCACCGTCTCGCGCGCCATCGCGCTGCTCGGTTTCGACAACGTCAAGACCACCGCGCTGGCCATGCTGCGGGTCGATACGCTCGACAACGGCGCCCACGCCGGCAGCGTGCGCGTCGAGCTCGAAGCGTCGCTGTGCGCCAGCCTGGTCGGGCGCGAAATGGCGAGATTGTCGTTCTACCAGGGCGCCGAGGAAGCGGCCATCGGCGCCTTGTTCAAGAACCTGGGCGCCTTGCTGGTCGCCTCGCACCAGCACGAACGCTACCGCGAAATCAATCAATTGGTCACCGGCGCCAGGCACGCGCCGGCGCAAGCCTCGCAGATGATCCTCGGCTGCAGCTACGACACCCTGTCCGCCGCGGTACTGGCCGAGTGGAAGATCCCGGACGTGATCGTGCGCGCCCAGGCCGCGCTGCCGCCGAACCCCTTGAAAGTGGCCGCCAGCCGCGCCGAATGGATGCGCCAGGTCGCGTCTTTCAGCATGGATGTGGCGCGCTTGCTGGGGCAGAACAGCGACCCGGCGCGTACGCCTGAAGCGCGCGCGCTGCTGGCGCGTTACGGCGCCGCCTTCGAGCTCGACGCCGCCGGCCTGGAGCGCCTGTTCACGAGCGTAGCCGAGGGCATGCAGGGCCTGTTGGAGAGCATGAACCTGCAGCCGCTATCGAAACCCGCACCGGAGCCGGGCGAGGGCCTGCCGGACGTGCTGATGCTCGCCACGCTCGATGCCGGCGCGGAGGAAGAGGGCGCCTGGCCGAGCGGCAAACCGAAGAACGCCCGCGAGCTGCTGCTGGCCGGGGTGCAGGACGTGACGCAATTGCGCGCTGCTGGCCGTGCGCGCGTCAACGACGTCATCCTGGCCGTGCTCGAAACCCTGTACCGTGCGCTGGGTTTTCGCTTCGCCACGGTGTGTTTGAAAGATGCGCGCCAGGGCCAGTACCGCGCGCGCGTCTCGTTCGGGCCCGAGCAGGCACGGGTGCAGGCCGGCTTCCTGTTTCCGGTGCCGGCCAGCGGTACGCGCGACCTGTTCGTGCTGGCGATGGAAAACGACGCCGACCTGATGATTTCGGATGCGGCCAGCGTCAAAATCCGCGAACTGCTGCCTTCCTGGCACCGCGCCTTGCTGCCGGATGCGAAGAGTTTTATCGTGCTGCCGCTAGTGGTGGGCAAGATGCAGCTGGGCTTTTTCTATGCCGACCGCGCCAGTACGGCGCCGGAAGGCGTGCCGCCCGATGAGACGGCGATGATCCGCGCCCTCAAGCGTCAGGTACTAGCTGCACTTGCAGCCGGATGAATTCGCGGAATTCCCCGGCCGGCATCGGCCGCGCGAACAGGTAGCCCTGCGCTTCGTCGCCGTGCTTGCCCCGTAAAAAGCGCCACTGGGCCTGGGTCTCGACCCCTTCGGCCACCACCGTCAGCCCGAGCGAATGGGCCAGGCCAATGGTGGCGGCGACGATCACCGCATCGTTCGGGTTGTGCTCGATGTCCTTCACAAAACCGCGGTCGATCTTGATGCGGTCGATCGCAAACAGTTTTAGATAAGCCAGCGACGAGTAGCCGGTGCCGAAGTCGTCGATGGCCAGTTTAAAGCCGCGCGTGCGCAGCTGGCGCAGCAGCAGACGGGTCGCTTCCGGGTCGCGCATGGCGGCCGTTTCCGTGATCTCGAGTTCCATCAGCGAGGGGTCGATCCCGTACTGCGCCACCAGTTCGTCCAGCCGCGCCAGCAAGGGCGCGCCCGAGAACTGGCGCGCCGACAGGTTCACCGACAGGCGCAGCTCGTCCAGCCCTTCGCGCTGCCACTGCGCCAGCAGCTTCATGGTCTGGCCCAGCACCCAGTCGCCGAGCGGCACGATCATCCCGCTTTCCTCGGCCACCGGAATGAAACGGCTCGGCTCGACGTTGCCCAGCTCCTGGTCGTTCCAGCGCAGCAGTACTTCGGCGCCGATCACGCGCCCGGTATCGAGTTCGACTTGCGCCTGCAGGTAGAGCTCGAAGCCTTCCGCGTTGAGCGCGCCCCACATCCGGTTTTCCAGCAGCAGGTGCTCGTGGGTGGCGGCGTTCATCTCGGGCGAGAAAAACTGGAAATTGCCGCGCCCCTCGCGCTTGGCCGCATACATCGCCATGTCGGCATGGCGGATCAGGGTCGCCGCGTCTTCGCCGTCGTTCGGGAACAGCGCAACGCCGACGCTGCAGCCGCTGTGCGCGGTGGCGCCGCCCAGCTGGTAGGGCTGGGACAGCGATTCGACCACGCGCACCGCCACGCTGGTGACGCTGTCGGGCGTGAGCGGCCCGGCCAGCACGATGATGAATTCGTCGCCGCCGAGGCGCGCCAGCGTGTCGACTTCGCGCAATAAATCCTTCATGCGTTCGGCCGCGCCCACCAGCAGCTTGTCGCCGGCCGCGTGGCCGAGCGAGTCGTTGATTTTCTTGAAATGGTCGAGGTCGATGAACAGGACCGCGGCCGGCTCGTTGTGGCGCCGTGCCAGGGCCAGTTGCTGCTCGAGGCGCACGTTCAGCGCAAAGCGGTTTTCCAGCCCGGTGAGGGGATCGTGGTGGGCCAGCCGGTAGATGCGCTCCTGCGAGCGCTGCTGCTCGGTGAGGTCGCGCAGGATGCAGACGAAAAACGCTTCTCTCCCCATCAGCACCGGCGCCACCGAGATCGACAGCGGCACCGCCTCGCCCTGTACATTGCGTCCCTCGAGCACGCAATCCTCGGGCGCCGCCGTGGCCAGGCGTGCCAGTTCGGCGCCATTCGGCACCAGCGAGCCGAAGGACAGGCCGATCAGGTGCTGGGGCGGATAGCCGAACAGGCGCGCGGTGGCCGCGTTGGCCGACACCAGGATGCCCATCGCATCGACCGTGACGATGGCGTCGGCCGCGTTGTCGAGGATGGCTTCCAGGCGCGCTTCGCGGTCGCGCAGGCGTGCCGTGCGGTCGGCCACCTGCTCCTCGATGACGGCGCGCTCGCCGCTGATTAGCAGCATGAGGGCGCCCAGCATGCCCGTCATCAGGAGGCCGGCCGAGAGCACCATCCAGCTGCCGGCGCCGGTTTCGGCCTCCTTGTAGGCCGCCGTCGGGCGGAAACTGAGCTGGTAGTTGCGCCCCGCGAAGGCCAGGCCGACCCGGTAGTCGTCGCGCTGCGGCTGGCCCATGATGCCCGCCACCGGCAGCGCCGCGCCATCGGTGACGTCGACCATGGCGGCGTGGAAGCCGTCGAAGCCCGAACGCGCAATCGCCTGCTCCAGCAAGCGCTCGGCATTGAGCACGAAGA
>JANNNC010000030.1:0-13021 GCA_031398335.1 Massilia sp. | reverse complement strand
CATGGCGCAGGCCGGCCTGGAAATCGTGATGGAGACGGCGCGCATCTGGATCGGCATCGGCAGCGATGACCGCGACGGGCGCTTCTGCATCAACGAAGTGACCGGTCCGGACGAATACACGGCGCTGGTGAACAACAACTACTACACCAATGCGATGGCGCGCATGCACCTGCGCTTTGCCGCCGACATGGCCGACCAACTGGCGCGCGACCGCGCCGCCGAGTTCGCGCGCGTGGCGGGCAGCACCGGCGTCACCAGCGAAGAAATTGCGCTCTGGCGCGACGCGGCCGCGCGCATGCACCTGCCGTACGACGGCAAGCTCTGCATCCACGAGCAGGTCGACTGCTTCCTCTCCAAAAAAGCCTGGGATTTCGCGAACACGCCGAAAGAGAATTACCCGCTGCTGCTGAACTACCACCCGATGGTGATCTACCGCCACCAGGTGTGTAAACAGGCCGACGTGGTGCTGGCGCTGCTGCTGCTGTCGAACGAGTTCTCGATCCACGACAAACGCCGCGACTTCGATTACTACGAAGCCGTCACCACGCACGATTCGTCGCTGTCGTCCTGCATCTTCAGCATCATCGCCGCCGAAGTGGGCTACCCCGGCAAGGCCTACGACTACTTCATGGAGACCGCGCGCCTGGACCTGGACGACACCCACGGCAACACCCACTACGGCGTGCACACGGCGGCGATGGCCGGCACCTGGATGGGCGTGGCCTACGGCTTTGCCGGCATGCGCGTCTCGTATGGCGCGCTGCGCTTTGCGCCGACGCTTCCCCGAAAGTGGCAGCACTACCAGTTCAAGATCCAGTTGTGCGGCGCCCAGCTGCAGGTGCGCGTCGATGGCCAGGCCACCGACTACACGCTCCTCTCCGGCGATTCTCTTGACTTTAGCCACCTGGGCCAGCCGCTGGCCCTGACCCGCGCGGCGCCGCACGCCCGCATCCCGATGGAGCCACAGGCATGAGTCAATTCAAGGCAGTCATTTTCGATCTCGACGGCGTCATCACCGACACCGCCCATTACCACTACCTGGCCTGGAAAGCGCTGGCCGAAGCGGAAGGCGTGCATTTCGATCACGCCTTCAACGAAAATTTAAAAGGCGTGGACCGCATGGGGTCCCTGAACCTGATCCTGGCCGGTTCCAGCAAAACGTATTCGATGGACGAAAAGCTGGCGCTGGCCGAGCGCAAGAACAAGCAGTACGTGGAACTGATCGCCACCATGAGCCAGGCGGATTTGCTGCCGGGCGCGATCGAGGCGCTGGCGTCTGTCCGCGTGGCCGGCCTGAAAATCGGCCTGGCCTCGGTCAGCAAGAACGCGTTTACGGTGCTCGACCGCCTCGGCATTCGCGACCGTTTCGACTACGTGGTCGATGCCGCGCTGATCGCCAACAGCAAGCCGCATCCGGAGATTTTCCTGAATGCGGCAGCAGCCCTGGGCGTGGCCCCTGTCGATTGCCTCGGCGTGGAAGACGCGGTGGCCGGCGTGGCCTCGATCAAGTCGGCGGGGATGGTCGCGCTGGGTGTCGGCAGTCCGGACGTGCTGACCCAGGCCGACCGGGTCATTCCAAGCCTGAGCGAATTCCGCCTGAACGACTACTGACACGCGCACATTATAAAAACGGGAGACAGCGTGAAAAACCAGCGCATTCTATTGGCCTTATTCCTGATCTACTTCGTCTTCGCGATCCTGCTCAACAGCGTGGGCACGGTGATCCTGCAGGTCATCAACAACTACGATGTCAGTAAATCGGGCGCTTCCATCCTGGAGGCGTTCAAGGACCTGCCGATCGCGGTCGTGTCCTTCCTGGTCGCGTCCTTCCTGCCGCGCCTGGGCTACAAGAATGCGATGCTGGTTGGCCTGGCGCTCGTCACCGGGGCTTGCGTGGCGATGCCGCTGCTGCCGAGCTTCCTGACGGCGAAGATGCTGTTCCTGTGCGTGGGCGTGGCGTTTGCGTTAGTAAAAGTGTCGGTGTATTCGACGCTGGGGCTGATCGCCACCGACCGCAAGCACCACGCGAGCATCATGAATACGCTCGAGGGCTTCTTCATGGTGGGCGTACTGAGTGCCTACTGGGTGTTCGCCTGGTTCATGGATTCCGCCAACCCGAAGTCGCAAAGCTGGCTGCAGGTGTACTGGGTGCTGGGCGCCTTGTGCGCGCTGACCTTCCTGCTGCTGGCGACGACGCCGTTCGACGAAAGCGGCGCCCAGCTGCCGCAAGGGCGCAGCCGCCGGGACGATTTTCTTGAAATGATCAAGCTGTTCTTCAAGCCGCTGGTCTGCGTGTTCGTGCTCACCGCTTTCCTGTACGTGCTGATCGAGCAGAGCGTCGGCACCTGGCTGCCGACCTTTAATAACGAAATCCTGAAACTGCCGGCCGCGATGAGCGTGCAGGTGGCCAGCATTTTCGCGGCCTGCCTGGCGATCGGGCGCCTGTCGGCCGGCGTCGTGATGCGCAAGCTGCACTGGTACACGGTGATGAACGGCTGCGTGATCGGCATGGCGGCGATGGTCTTGCTGGCGCTGCCGCTGACGCGCGACTTGGGGCTGGACGCCAACGTGACGTGGGCGAATGCGCCGCTGGCGACCTTCCTGTTCCCGTTGATCGGCCTGTTCATGGCGCCGATCTACCCGGGCATCAATTCGGTCATGCTCAGCTCCCTGCCGAAGAACCAGCATTCCAGCATGACCGGTTTATTGGTGATCTTCTCGGCCCTGGGCGGCACCACCGGCTCGTTCATCACCGGTTACGTGTTCGGTAATTTCAGCGGCCACTTCGCGTTTTATTTGACGCTGGTGCCGATTACGCTGGTGTTGATTACCCTGTTCTTCTTCCGCCGCCAAGTGGAGCGGAGCGGGGAAGCGGTGGCGCAGGCGGTGTAAGCCTTGCTGCCGTGCGGATGCAAAAAAAGCCAGCGCTGCTGGCTTTTTCTTTTATCGAACGGCGATGGCGAGCAGCGCCGCTCTCCTCTAGAATGCAGTGATGCAAAATAGCAACTATCTCAGCTTCGGAATCATCGGGGCCGGCACTGCCGGGCTGGCGAGCGCGATTGCTATGGCCCGCGCCGGCCATGCCGTCATGGTCTTCGAAAAGCATGCTTCCTTGTCCCCGCTCGGCGCCGGCCTGCTGATCCAGCCGCAGGGCATTGCCGCCCTTGAAGCGCTGGGCGTGGGGCCGGCTTTCCATGCGGCCAGCGTGCCCGTCACGCGCCTGCTCGGCACCTGCCACCGTAAGTGGACGCTGGTCGACATTCCGTACGACCAGACGGAGGCACGCGGGGTGAGCCGGGCGGCGCTGTCCGCGGTCTTGCTCGATGCCGCGCTGGCGCTGGGTGTGCGCATCCGCTATGCCAGTCCCATTGACAGGATCACGATCGCGGGCACGCAAGCCAGCGTGCACGCGTCGCCGACCTCGTTCACCTTCGACCTGGTCGCGATCGCCGATGGCGCGGCGTCGGCGCTGCCGGCCCAGGCCGGGCTGGCGGTGGCGTCCACGGTGTACAAATGGGGGGCATTGTGGGCGATGTTCGATGTCGCCGATTGGCCCGGCCAGGCCCTGCTCGAACAGCGCTACCACGCCACCCGTAAAATGTGCGGCCTGATGCCGACCGCGCGCGTGGACGGCAAGCTGCACCTGTCGATGTTCTGGAGCCTGCCCTGTGCCGACTACGATGCATGGAAAGCGCGCCCGCTGCAGGACTGGAAGGGTGAATTGCTCGCCCTGTGGCCGGAAGCAGGCGCCGTCGTCGACCAGATCGTCAGCCACGACCAGTTTACGCTGGCAAGCTACCGTCACGCGCGTGCCAAACGGCTGGCCGGTGGCCCGGTCTGCGTGATCGGCGACGCCGCCCACGCAATGAGTCCCCAGCTCGGGCTCGGGAGCACCCTGGCGGTGCAGGATGCGCTGGCGCTGGCTGCTGCGGTGGCCGAGCGCGGCGCCATTCCCGGTGCCGCGGCGTACTCCCGGCGCCGGCTGTGCGCCGTGCGTAACTACCAGATGCTGAGCCGCGCGCTGACGCCATGCTTCCAGGCCGACAGCAACGGCCTGTGGCGCGACCTGATGTTCGCCGCCGGCTTGAAACTGCCGGGCGTCCAGCGCCTCATGTACCGCAGCATTGCCGCACCGAAGGCGCAACAACAAATCCCTCCGCAGGCCGGGGAGGCCTTGCGGAGGGATTAGGTTTAGCCGGCGCTGCGGATTTTACATATTGCGGCGGTACTGCCCACCCACTTCGAACAGCGCCGTCGTGATCTGGCCCAGCGAGCAGACGCGCACGGCGTCCATCAGCTTGTCGAACACGTTCAGGTTGTCGATTGCCGCTTGCTGCAGCGCCGCCAGCGCGGCCGGGGCCTCGTTTGCATGCTGCTGGTGGAAGGCGTCCAGGCGCGTGAGTTGCGACTGCTTTTCGTCGTCGGTCGAACGCGCCAGCTCGATCGTCGCCGGGGCTTCCGCGCCTTTCGGGTTGCGGAAGGTGTTCACGCCGATGATCGGCAGCGAGCCGTCGTGCTTCTTGTGCTCGTAGAGCATCGACTCTTCCTGGATCTTGCCGCGCTGGTAGCCGGTTTCCATCGCGCCCAGCACGCCGCCACGCTCGGCGATGCGTTCGAATTCCTGCAGCACGGCTTCTTCGACCATGTCGGTCAGTTCGTCCATGATGAAGGAACCCTGGTTCGGGTTCTCGTTCTTGGCGAGGCCCCATTCGCGGTTGATGATCAGCTGGATCGCCAGTGCGCGCCGCACCGATTCGTCGGTCGGCGTGGTGATCGCTTCGTCGTAGGCGTTGGTGTGCAGCGAGTTGCAGTTGTCGTAGATCGCGATCAGCGCCTGCAGCGTGGTGCGGATGTCATTGAAATCGATTTCCTGCGCGTGCAGCGAGCGGCCCGAAGTCTGGATGTGGTATTTCAGCTTTTGCGAGCGGTCGTTGGCGCCGTACTTGTCGCGCATGGCGACGGCCCAGATGCGGCGTGCGACGCGGCCCAGCACCGTGTTTTCGGGGTCCATGCCGTTCGAGAAGAAGAACGACAGGTTCGGCGCGAAGTCGTCGATGTGCATGCCGCGCGCCAGGTAGGCTTCGACAAACGTAAAACCGTTCGAGAGCGTAAACGCGAGCTGCGAGATCGGGTTCGCGCCGGCTTCGGCGATGTGGTAACCCGAGATCGACACCGAGTAGAAATTGCGCACCTGGTGGTGCACGAAATACTCCTGGATGTCGCCCATGACTTTTAAGGAAAACTCGGTCGAGAAGATGCAGGTGTTCTGGCCCTGGTCTTCCTTGAGGATGTCGGCCTGCACCGTGCCGCGCACGTTGGCCAGCACCCACTCGCGGATTTTCTGCGCTTCGTCGGCGGTCGGCTGGCGACCGTTATCCTGCACGAATTTTTCAATTTGCTGGTCGATGGCCGTGTTCATGAACATCGCCAGGATGGTCGGTGCCGGGCCGTTGATCGTCATCGACACCGAGGTGCTCGGGCTGCACAGGTCGAAACCGTCGTACAGCACCTTCATGTCGTCGAGCGTTGCGATCGACACGCCCGAGTTGCCGACTTTGCCGTAGATGTCGGGACGCAGGGCCGGATCGGCGCCGTACAGCGTGACCGAATCGAACGCGGTCGACAGGCGTTTCGCATCCATCCCGGTCGACACCAATTTAAACCGTTTATTCGTGCGGAAGGCGTCGCCTTCGCCGGCGAACATGCGGGTCGGGTCTTCGCCTTCGCGTTTAAAAGCGAACACGCCGGCCGTGAACGGGAAGGAGCCCGGCACGTTTTCCAGCATCAGGAAGCGCAGCACTTCGCCGTGGTCCTCAAAACGCGGCAGCGCCACCTTGCGGATCGTGGTACCGGACAGGGTTTTTTGCACCAAAGTGGTGCGAATTTCCTTGTCGCGGATTTTGACGACGTAGTCGTCGCCGGCGTAGGCGGCCTGCATGTCCGGCCACATGGCCAGCAGCTTTTTGGCGCCCGCGTCCATCGCGTTCTCGCGCTCGGTAATGAGATCGTCGAGGACAACTTCGCGATTTGCGGCGGCCAGCATTCGCTTGGTCTCGCTCAGCTGCTGGCGCTCGCGCGCCAGTCTCACCTGTTTCGCGGTGTTCTTGTGGTAGCCGCGCACGGTGTCCGAGATTTCGGCGAGGTAGCGCGCGCGCGCCGGCGGGACGATCACGTTCTTGCCGCTCGAATGCTTTTGATCCGGCACGGCCAGTTTCGACGGCGCGAGTTTTAAACCGAGTTCCGCCAGCTTCGGCAGCAAGCCGTGGTACAGGGCGGTCACGCCGTCATCATTAAAACGCGAGGCCTGGGTGCCGAAGACCGGCATCTGGTCCGGGCTCTGGGACCACAGTTCGCGGTTGCGCTGGTACTGTTTGGCGACGTCGCGCAGCGCATCCTGCGCGCCCTTTCGGTCGAACTTGTTGATCGCAATGAAATCGGCGAAATCGAGCATGTCGATTTTTTCGAGCTGCGAGGCGGCGCCGAATTCCGGCGTCATCACATACATCGAGGCGTCGACGTGCGGCACGATCGCCGCGTCGCCCTGGCCGATGCCGGAGGTCTCGACGATGATCAAATCGAACCCGGCGACTTTGCAGGCGGCGATCACGTCCGGCAGCGCATGCGAGATTTCAGAGCCCGCTTCGCGCGTGGCGAGCGAGCGCATGAAGACGCGGCTGACGCCATTCCATGGCGCGATCGCATTCATGCGGATGCGGTCTCCCAGCAGGGCGCCGCCCGACTTGCGGCGCGACGGGTCGATCGAGATCACCGCGATGTTGAGTGCGTCGTTCTGGTCGAGGCGGATGCGGCGAATCAGTTCATCGGTCAGCGAGGATTTGCCGGCGCCGCCGGTGCCGGTGATGCCCAGTGCCGGGACGTTGAGCGTATCGGCTGCGTCGACGATCTGGCAGCGCAGCGCGGGGTCGACTTTACCGTTTTCGAGGGCCGTGATCAGCTGGGCCAATGGGCGGTGGCGTTCGGCGATGCCGTTTGCCTGCAGGGCCTCGATGGTGGTGGGGGCGTAGGGCGTCAGGTCGATGTCGCAGGTCTCGATCATCGAGCGGATCATGCCGACCAGGCCCATGCGCTGGCCGTCTTCCGGGCTGAAGATGCGGGTGACGCCATAGGCATGCAGTTCTTCGATTTCGGAAGCGACGATCACGCCGCCGCCGCCGCCGAAGACCTTGATGTGCGCGCCGCCGCGCTGGCGCAGCAGGTCGATCATGTATTTGAAATATTCGACGTGGCCGCCCTGGTAGCTGGAGATGGCGATGCCTTGCACGTCTTCGGCCAGGGCCGCGGTGACGACGTCGTCGACCGAACGGTTGTGGCCGAGGTGGATGACTTCGACGCCGTTCGATTGCAGGATGCGGCGCATGATGTTAATCGAGGCATCGTGGCCGTCGAACAGCGACGCGGCGGTGACGAAGCGGACCTTGTTGGCGAGCTTCGGCTGCTCCGGCAGCTCGAGCTTGGCGGCGGTGGTGATGTCGTTCATGAGGTTCCTTCAGGAAGTCGGACGCGGACAGGTTCGATTTGTACGGTATATGACGTTAACGTTAACGTCAAGTTTGGGATGCGCGGGATGATCAACGGGTGTACCGCGTGGACTCCCGGGTCCACGCGGTACAACATAAGAAATTACGCGGCGCGCTTGATGACATTCCCGGAAAGCAGCTCAGCCTTGCGAACGCGGAATGCCTCGACCGCTTTTTCCTTCACGTGGCCAAAGCCGCGGATCTGTTCCGGCAGGTTGGCCAGCTCGACGGCGGTGGCGTAGTTCGCGCCGTTCAAGGTCGGCAGCAGCAGCGCGATCATCTGGCGGTATTCGACAATGAGCGCGCGCTCCATCTTGCGCTCGGCGGTGTGGCCGAACACGTCGAAGGCGCCGCCGCGCAGGCCTTTGAATTTCGCCAGCACCGTAAACGCAGTCAGCATCCACGGGCCGAATTCTGCCTTCACCAGCTGGCCCCTGGCGTCCTTCTTCGCGAACAGCGGCGGCGCCAGGTTGAGCTTGAACTTGAAGTCGCCTTCGAACTGCGATTTCACCTGCTCGAGGAAGCGACCATCGGTGTACAGGCGCGCCACTTCGTATTCGTCCTTGTAGGCCATCAGCTTGAAGTAGTATTTCGCTACTGCCATCGACAGCTTGTTGCCCAGGTTAGCCGCCAATTCGGCAGCGCGTACCCGCTCGACCAATTCCGCATACACGCCGGCGTAGGCAGCATCCTGGTAGGCGGTCAGGGACTCGACGCGCTTCTTGATCACCGTGTCCAGGCTTTGCGGCATCTGCACCAGCACGGCCTGGGTCGGCGTCGCGACCTTTTCGACGCGTTGTAGATCGAGCGCGGCGCGGCGGCCCCAAAGAAAACTTTTCTTGTTCGAAGCCACCGCGACGCCATTCAGTTCGATCGCGCGCATCAGCGAGGCCTCGAGCAGCGGAATGCGGCCCTTCTGCCACGCGTACCCCATCAGGAACAGGTTCGTCGCGATCGAGTCGCCCATCAGGGCAGTGGCCAGCTTGGTCGCATCGATGAAATCGGCGCCGCCGGTGCCGCCCACGGCTTCCACGATCAGGCCACGCACGTCGTCGGCCGGGAACTGCCAGTCGGCGTTCTGGGCGAAGGTTCCCGTTGGCTGCTCGTGCAGGTTGACGATCGCCAGCGTACGGCCCGGGCGCATCTTCGAGATCGCATCGGCCGCGCCGGTGGTCAGCATGTCGCAGCCCAATACCAGGTCCGCTTCGCCGGTGGCGATGCGCTGGGCGCGCAGGCGCTCGGGCGCGGCGGCGATTTTCACGTGCGAGGTGACGGAGCCGTTCTTCTGGCTCATGCCGGTCATGTCCAGCACCGACGCGCCTTTACTTTCCAGGTGCGCGGCCATGCCCATCAGCGCACCGACGGTGATCACGCCGGTGCCGCCGATGCCGTTGATCAGGATGTTGTACGGGTGCTCGATCGACGGCAGCACCGGCTGCGGCAAGACGCCCCAGCCGTCATCGCCGGCGTCTTTCGACACGCCGGCTTTGCTCTTTTTCAGCGTGCCGCCTTCGACGGTCACGAAGCTCGGACAAAAACCCTTGGCGCACGAATAATCCTTGTTGCAGGACGACTGGTCGATGGTACGCTTGCGCCCGAAATCCGTTTCTTTCGGCAGGATCGAGACGCAGTTCGACTGGATGCCGCAGTCGCCGCAGCCTTCGCAGACGGCTTCGTTGATGACCATGCGTTTCGGCTGGTCGGGGAAGTCTCCCTTTTTACGGCGGCGGCGCTTTTCGGCGGCGCAGGTCTGGTCGTAGATGATGACGGAGACGCCTGGTAAATCGCGCAGTTCGCGCTGGATGGCGTCCATCTCCTTGCGGTCGTGCAGCGTGACGAGGGCCGGCAGCGCGGAACGGTCGGCATAGCGCGACAGGTCTTCGGTGACCAGCGCGATGCGTTTGACGCCTTCGGCGGCCATCTGCTGGGCGATCATCGGCACCGAGGTCTGGCCGTCGACCGGCTGGCCGCCGGTCATCGCGACCGCGTCGTTGTACAGGATTTTATAGGTGATGTTCACCTTGGCCGAGACGGCCGCGCGCACGGCCAGGTAACCCGAATGGAAATAAGTGCCGTCGCCCAGGTTCTGGAACACGTGCGGCACTTTCGAGAACGCGGCCTGGCCGATCCAGGGCGCACCTTCGCCGCCCATGTGGGTGGTCAGCTTGTTCATCTCCGGGTAGATCGAGGTCGCCATCACGTGGCAGCCGATGCCGGCCAGCGCGAACGAGCCATCCGGCACCTTGGTCGAGGTGTTGTGCGGGCAGCCGGAGCAATAAAACGCTGGGCGGAAGGGCGTGGTGATCGCCTTTTGCAGCACGGCGTCTTTCGCATCGAGGAAGGCCAGGCGTGCTTTGATCAGGTCACGCGTGGTCTCGTCGGTGATCAGGCGCGCAATGCGGCCGGCGATCACGCGCGCTACTTGCGCCACCGAGAAATCGGCCTTCGGCGGCAGCAGCCAGTCGCCGCGCGGCGCCACCCACTCTCCCTTGTCGTTGAACTTGCCGATGATGTGCGGGCGCACGTCGTCGCGCCAGTTGTACAGCTGTTCTTTTAATTGGTATTCGACGACCTGGCGCTTTTCTTCGACCACCAGGATTTCGTCGAGTCCCTGCGCGAATTCGCGCACGCCTTCCGGTTCCAGCGGCCAGATCATCGCGACCTTGAACAGGCGCAGGCCGACCTTTGCCGCCATGGCCTCGTCGATGCCCAGTTCTTCCAGGGCTTCGAGCACGTCGAGGTAGGATTTGCCGGACGCGATGATGCCGAGTTTCGCGTTCGGGCTGTCGATGGTCGTGTGATTGAGTTTGTTTTCGCGCGCGTAGGCCAGCGCCGCGTAGATTTTATAGTCCTGCATCAGCGCTTCCTGATTGCGCGCCTGTTGGCCGAGCGCGACCGAGGACAGGCGCGTATTCAGGCCGCCTTCGGGCATCGCGAAATCCTGCGGCAGTTTGACTTGCACGCGGTGCGGGTTGGCGTCGACCGAGGCGCTCGATTCGACCGTATCGGCCAGCGCTTTGAAGGCGACGGCGCAGCCGGAGAAGCGCGACATGGCCCAGCCATGCACGCCCAGGTCCAGGTATTCCTGCACGTTGCACGGGTACAGCACCGGGATCATGCAGGCCGAGAAGATGTGGTCGGACTGGTGCGGCAGGGTCGATGAGTATGCGCCGTGGTCGTCGCCGGCGACCAGCAGCACGCCGCCGTTTTTCGCGGTGCCGGCATGGTTCATGTGTTTAAAAACGTCGCCACAGCGGTCGACGCCCGGGCCCTTGCCGTACCACATGGCGAACACGCCGTCGTATTTCGTCGGGCCGATCAGGTCGACCGTTTGCGTGCCCCAGACGGCGGTCGCGGCCAGGTCTTCGTTCACGCCCGGCACGAATTGAATGTGGCTTGCTACCAGGTGGCTTTTGGCTTTCCACAGCGTTTCGTCGAGGCCGCCGAGCGGCGAGCCGCGGTAGCCGGACACGAAACCGGCGGTGTCCAGACCCACGGCGGCGTCGCGCTCGCGCTGCATCATCGGCAGGCGCACCAGCGCCTGGATTCCCGACAGGAAGATGTTGCCCGATTTCGCGGTGTATTTGTCGTCGAGGGTGACGGTGGTGAGGCGGGACGAAATAACATCCTGCGCAGCTTGCGGCGCGACGGTATCGGGCATGACGGACTCCATGGGTAGTCGAGGGATCCCGCCGCTCCTGCCGCGCCGGGTAGGCGCGGTGTGACGGCGGGGTGGTGTCGCTTTGGGCGACCTGCGCTTATGAGGAACCAGGCGGGTTCAGCGGGCGCGTGGAGTGTAGGGGCTTCCCGCTAGCAGGGGAAATAGGGAATGCGGATAGGGGTATAAGAAAAAATGATAGCAGTTATTCACGCAGGCGTGCGCCAGGCCAGCCGCCATTCGCGCACAGCGTTTCGGTGACTTCGCGCACCAGGCGGCTGATCGCCGCCGCCGCGTTCGTCAGCGGGATATTGCGTGAGGCGCACAGGGTGACGCTGCGCCGGAGCGGCGGATTGTCGATCGGCGTGGCGGCCAATATCCCGCGTTCGATTTCGGCGCGCAGCGGGGCCAGCGGCAGCAGCGTGGCGCCCATGTCGGCCAGCAGGGCCGATTTCAGGATCGCGATCGAATTGATTTCAATTAATTTAGTGAGTGTCAGGCCGGCGCTTCCGGCCGCTTGCTCGATCAGCGGACGCACACCGTGCTGCTGGGCGGGCAGGATCAGTGTCGTGGCGAGCGCCGCGCCGAGTGCGATCACCGGCCCGCGCGGTGTCAAAGCGGAATCGGCGCGGCAGATATACATCAGGTCTTCCTCGACCAGGGGCGTGGCCGCGAACGCGCCGAGCTGGCCGTCGTCGAACAGGACCGCCAGGTTCAGGCGTCCCGATTTTAATTGTTCGGTCAGGCTCCCGGAGATTTCTTCGGTCAGCTGCAGTGTGATTTCCGGGTAGGTGGCGCGGGCAGCGGTGAGCAGGGGCAGGGCCAGCGCCCCGGAAATGCTGTGCGGCAGGCCAAGGGTGACGCTGCCGGAGGGGCGCGTGGTCGACTGGGTGACGGCCGAGCGGGCGTCGGCCACTTGCTTCAGGATGGCCTGGGCATGTTCATAAAAGACTTTGCCGGCGTCGGTGCTGAGCACGCCGTGGGCCGAGCGGTGCAGCAATTGCGCACCGAGTTCTTCCTCGAGCTGGCGCAGCTGCTGGGTCAGCGCCGGCTGCGCCACGTGGAGGACCAGGGCGGCGCGTGACAGCGAGCCGTGATCGACGATGGCAACGAAATAACGGAGTTGTCGTAATTCCATGAAGAACTAATTTGTGCCTTGTTGCAACACTTGAATGACGAAAAGTTTATGTGCGGAAATGAAATCGTTATACTGCGTTGTCCGTCGCGGTGGCGGAGATTAACATATCGTCGGACTGGTCCATGCTTAAGAAAATTGATTCCTTCCAGCTTCGCGTGGGCATGGCTATCCACGACCTCGACTGCGGCTGGATGGAACATCCCTTTGTACGTGCCAGGTTTGTCCTGAGCAGCGACGACGAAATCCGCAAGATCACCCTTGCCGGGATCCGTAACGTCGTCATCGATTGCTCGAAGGGCGTCGATGTCCAGGCGGCGCCGACGCTGGCGGAAGCCCAGGCCAAGACCGAGGCCGAAGTGACGGCCATTGCCAGCAAGCCGGCCAGACAGGTGCGCACGACGCTCGGCGACGAGATGCAGCGCGCGGTCGGCATCCGGCGCCAGGCGTTCAACCTGGTGCGCACGGTGATGCAGGATGCGCGCCTGGGCAAGGCCGTCGAGATGGAAAATGTCTCGCCGGTCGTGCAGAACATCACCGAATCGATCCTGCGCAATAACGGCGCCTTGCTCAGTTTGATGCGCATCAAGACCAAGGACGACTATACCTTCCTGCATTCGGTCAGCGTCTGCACGCTGCTCGTCGCCTTCTGCCGCTCGCGCGGAATGGACGAGGACACGATCTACGAGG
>JANNNC010000213.1:0-19481 GCA_031398335.1 Massilia sp. | reverse complement strand
CACGTTCGGTCTTGAACAGCTCCAGGCGCGATGGGGTCAGCTTGCGCGGCCAGGCGTTGTTGCTTTGGTCGATGTCTGCGGTTTCCCAGAACGGATCCTGGGTCAGGCTCGTCATCGGCTCGTCGGTGACGATCAGTTTCGTGATCTTCTTCGACGAATAGCGCCAGACTTCCGCCGGGATGCGCTCGATGTACTTCTTGCCGCTGGCCAGCGTGATCTCCAGCACCAGCGGCGTCACCAGGCCGCCGACGTTGGTGAAGTCGACCAGGTACAGGTGCTTGCCCGAACTCAGAAGCGCCTTTTCCCAGTCTTCCAGCTTGTCCTGCGACTCGTTGAACTTGTTGCGGTCGGCATTCGTGACCGTGAAGTCGTCGTTCTGGTTATAGAAATCCTTCAGCTCCGGATGCGCGTCCACCCGGCGCGGCATGCCCTTGTTGCGCTGGTCGGTCAGCGACATCGGCTCGGCATCCCGCATCTTGCGGCGCCAGGCTTTTTCGATTTCCGGGTTCTGCGAGCTGACCGTGTATTCGCTGATGCTGTCCACGCTCACGTCGACCGCGTCGGTCGTGTAGAACCAGCCGCGCCAGAACCAGTCGAGGTCCGTGCCGGACGCATCTTCCATGGTGCGGAAGAAGTCGGCCGGGGTCGGGCGCTTGAACTTCCAACGCTGTGCGTATTCGCGGAAGGCGAAGTCGAACAGTTCGCGGCCCAACACCGTCTCGCGCAGCACGGTCAGCGCGGCGGCCGGTTTGGCGTAGGCGTTGTTGCCGAACTGGAGGAGGGACTCCGAGTTGGTCATGATCGGCACCTGGTTACGGCTCTTCATGTAGTCGGTGATCAGGCGCGGTTCGCCGCGCATCTCCGGCCATTGCTCTTCCCAGGCTTCCTGGGCCAGGGTCTGCACGAACGAGTTCAAACCCTCGTCCATCCAGGTCCACTGGCGCTCGTCCGAGTTGACGATCATCGGGAAGTAGTTGTGGCCCACTTCATGGATGATCACGCCGATCAGGCCATACTTGGTGCGCTTCGAATAGGTCAGCTCGCCGGTCTTCTTGTCCTTGGTCGGACGCGGGCCGTTAAACGTGATCATCGGGTATTCCATGCCGCCCACCGGGCCGTTCACGGAGATCGAGGTCGGGTAGGGATAGTCGAACGAATACTTGTTGTACTGCTCGATGGTATGGACGATCGCTTGCGTGGAGTACTTCTCCCACAGCGGATTGCCTTCCTTCGGGTAGTAAGACATCGCCATCACGTCGGTGTCGCCGCTCTTCAAGCCCTGGGCATCCCAGATGAACTTGCGGCTCGACGCGAACGCAAAGTCGCGCACGTTCTTCGCCTTGAAATGCCAGGTTTTATTCGTGGTGGCACGGCCTCTTTCGGCCGCTTCGGCTTCCGCCTGGGTGACGATGATCACCGGCTTGTTCGAATTCTTGGCTTTCGCCAGACGCTCGCGCTGGGCCGGGGTCAACACCGACCCCGGGTTTTGCAGGACGCCGGTCGAGGCCACGATGTGGTCCGACGGCACCGTGATCTCGACGTCGTAGTCGCCGAATTCGAGCGTGAATTCGCCGGCGCCGAGGAACTGCTTGTGCTGCCAGCCGTAGGCGTCGTAATAGGCCGCCATGCGCGGGAACCACTGGGCGATCTCGAACAGGTCGTTCTTGTCGTCGAATTTCTCGAAGCCGGAACGCCCGCCCAGCACCTTCTGTTCGTTGATCTTGTAGTTCCACTCGACCTCAAAACTGAAGCGCTGGCCCGGCCGCAAAGGCTGCGGCAGATCGATGCGCATCATTGTGCGGTTGATGACGTAGGCCAGCTTGCGGCTGCCCGACTTGATGTTCGTGATGTTGAAGCCGCCGTCGAAAGTCAAGCCTTCGAAGGTCGAGCGCAGGGCGTCGAACTTCAGGCCTTCTTCCGGATTGCGCGGCTTGGCCCAGGCTTCGCGTGCGACCGTGGTCGACATGCGGGCGTCGGAGTTCGGCTTGTAGATGTTCTGGTCGAGCTGCAGCCACAGGTAGTTCAGCGTGTCCGGGGAATTGTTGTGGTACGTGATCGTCTCGGCGCCGCGGATCGAACGGTTCGCTTCGTCGAGCGTGGCGCGGATCGTGTAGTCCGCGCGCTGCTGCCAATAGGCCTGGCCCGGCGCACCCGAGGCAGTGCGGATGGTCGACGCCGTCGGCAGCAGCTCGTCGAGCTGGCGGAACTTGTCGTCGAATGGATCGGCCGCGAAAGCGGACGCGCTGAGGCAAAGCGCAGCCAAGGCGAATGGCAAACGAATCATGTTTCCCCTAAGTTTTTATTGATAGTTGGAGAAACTATTCTAATGGTATCTTTCAGGCAAGCATTCGCTGGATTTGTAAAAAAGCTGATACATGGTGCATATGCGCCACGCGTCGTTTGCTGCTGCTGGCGCGGCATCACGCCAGCAGCTTCAGGTCGAAAGCCCGCTCGGCGAACCACACCACGGCCACCAGCGCGATCAGGACCGAGCCGCCGGTCAGCACGACGCGCCGGTAGAACCGGCCGTGGCGCAAGGCATAGGCCAAGGGCAGGAACACGGCGACAATCGCCAGCTGCCCCAGTTCGACGCCGACATTGAATCCCACCAGCGAGACCACCAGCGCATCCTGCGGCAGGCCGAGGTCGGCCAGCACGCTGGCAAAGCCGAAGCCGTGAATCAGGCCGAAGACGAAGGCGACCAGCGCGCGCCAGCGGTGCACCAGCGGCCAGACGTTATTGAGCGCGGCCAGGATGACCGAGGCGGCGATCGCCGACTCGACCAGGCGCGAAGGCAGGCTCAATGCGCCGAGCGCGGCCAGGCTCAGGGTCAGCGAGTGCGCCAGGGTAAACGCGGTCACGATCTTCAGCACGTCGATCACCGACGCCTTCAGGGTCTCGCGTCCCTGCCACTGGCTGCTGCTGCGCACCAGCACGGCCGGCAGCAGCAGCGACACCAGGAACAGGATATGGTCGAACCCGATCCAGATATGCCAGACGCCGTGGCGCACATAGTCGGCAAACTGGCGCCAGCGCGCGGGCGCGGCCACCTGCAAGGCTTGCTGGCGCGCGTCGGGTGCGAAGATCGCGCTGCCGACCGTGGCGCCATGCGTCAGGCGCAGCAGGCCCTTGTGCTGCGGGTCGATGTCGAACAGCAGGTTGTAGCCGACGTCCAGTGTAGCTATCGGCGCCGCGCAGGCGCCCTGCAGGCGCAGCACCGCGTAGGCGCCGTCGGTATGGGTGTCGACCAGGTGTTGCGTGACGCGCAAGGGGCAGGCGTTGCCGCCATTGGCCAGCGCCAGGCGCGCCAGCGCGTAGGCGGCAATCGCTTCATGCTGGGCGCGCACCTCGTCCCAGGTGATCGCGGCGTCGCCGTTGGCGTCGAGCCCGACGGCCATCTCGAGGTCGCGCAGGGCGATGTCCCACTGGCCGTCGATGCGCTCGCCCTGCACGGTCAAGCTCAGGTAACTGTCGCTCGCCTTGTGCGCCTGCGCGGGCAGGGCCCAGGCAAAGAGCAGCGTCAGCAGGATCAGGCAGCGGCGCATCATGCCTTGCCCTCCAGGCGCGCGAGCGTGGCGGCGATGGTCGCATCTTCGATCTTGCTCGTCCTCAGCCAGGCTTGCACGATGGCGCGTGCTTCGGCATCCTTGCTGGCTAGGGCCGCCTGTGCCAGCAGGCGCAAGTCGGCCGGTTCCTTCTGCACCGCCCAGTTCAGCTTGGCCAGGCGCACGGCGGCAAGCGCGTCGCCGCGCAGCGCCAGTTCGTATCTCGCCTGTTCGCGCTGGTGCACGTTGTCGCGGCGGCGTATGGCGGCGTCGAAGCGCGCAGCCAGTTCGGCGCTCGCCTGCGCCGCTTGCGGCCGGCCCGTGTTTTTCAGGGCGATGGCGTAACGCAGCAGCAGCGCATCGGCCGCGGTTTTGTCCTTCAGGAGTGCGATGACTTGCGGCGCGCGGCCGCGCTCGAGCAGGAAATCGGCATAGGCGCCGAGCAGGTAGCTGTCTTGCGGGTCGAGGGCGAGCGCTTCGCGAAAATGGCTTTCCGCCGCCTCCAGCCGGCCGAGGCGCTCGGCCATCTCGCCGAGCAGGGTCGCGGTCCAGGCGCGCAGTTCCGGGCCGGCGTCGACACGCGCGGCATGGGTCTGGCGCAGGCGCTCGTAGCTGGGTGCGGCCTGGCCGCTGATGCTGCCCACGCTCGACAGGCAAGCCTGCACGACTAAATCCGGGGCGCGCGAATACAGGCGCATGCAGCTGGCGCGGGCGGCGCCGAAGTCGCCGGTGATCGTTTGCACGGTGGCGCGCGTGAGCCAGGCCTGGCTGTTGCCGCTGTCGCGTTTCAACACCGTGTCGAGGTCCGTCAGGGCAGCTGCGAACTGGTGGGTGCTCTGGCGCAGCGTGGCGCGCAGCACGAGTACGGGGGAGGGCGGTTGTGGCTGTGCATACCAGGGCGCGAGCGCCGCCTGGGCGTAACCCAGATAGCGCGGATCGCCGTCGCGGCGGCTTTGTTCGATGTAGCGTTGGGCCAGCGTGGTGGCCAGGGTCAGGTCCTTCGGGTTGGCGCTGAGGGCCGTGCGCAGGTCTTGCAGTTCGCGCTGCGCGGGATTGACGCCGCCGGGCAGGCGCTCCAATACCTGGGCGCCGCTGGCCGGAATGTAAGGCGCCGCGTTCGCGGTGGAGAGAACGCAGGCGCAGGAAAGCAGGCAGAGGGTCTTGCCGAACATGAAAAACTCCGAAAGGAGAAAAGTACGCGGAGCGGCGAACCGCCCCGCGCATCGAACACTCGTTAGCCGATTGGTTTCGGCTCGGTGTCGTCCGGCTTGGTTTCGGTGACGCCGTCGATCGAGGCCGGTTCCTCGTTGTCGAGCAGGGAGTTCACGCGTGCCAGCACGTAGTCAAAGAACGAGTCGCTGGCCATGGGTGGTGGCGCCGGCGTCCCGCCCGTTGGCGGCGGTTCGGAGAACGTCGTCTTGCTGTCGCCGCCGCAGGCGGTCAGGGCAAGCACCGTACACAAGGCCGCCACGCGCAGCGAGCGGGGGAGGAGGTGATTGGACATGATTAATCTCCTCGCTTACTGGTTGCCCGGCAGCGGCGTGTTCAGGTAAGGGAAGCCGGCCTTGAAGGTGGTCGCATCCTTGCGCACGCCATCGGTCAGCGGCAGGCCGCCGGCCGGTGCATCGGCAGGCTTGCAGCCGACGCCGAGCGCGTCATTGGCGCCGGTCAGCACGCACAGTGCGCCCATCGCCACGCGCAGCGAGACGTCGACGATATCGTCGGCTGGACGGCGTCCGTTCGGGAAGCCCGCATTGTCGCCGGCGGCCACGCCCATTGGATTTTGCGATGCCTGCGCGGTCGGTGCGATGCTGGTGTTCAGGCGCAGCATTTCCGAGGCGACGACGTTCTTCGGCTGGTTCACGCCCGGAATGCCCTTCAGGAAGGCGGTCACCAGGTCGGTACGCGGGAAGTTGGTCGGCGCCTTGGCCGATGGGAACAGCGACTCGACGACCGCCGGCAGCACCGGGTTGGTCACGTAGTTGGCCCACTGGGCGTCGTCCTTCGGCTTCGAGGTATTGAAGCGGTCCTTGTCGTCCATGCCGATGATGACTTCGTTCACCAGGGGCATGCCGAGGCGCGACACCTGGGCCCAGGCGCCGCCTTCTTTCACGGCGGTGTTGATGCCGGAAGCAGGGTTCGGGTTGATCAGGCGTGCCTGGCGCATGCTGGCCGTGGCATAGGCGCCGATGACCGGTTCGCCGGCAACCACCAGGCAGGAGGCCGGCAGTTCCATGGCGATCGAGCTGACGTTCTTGTTTTCCAGGTCGTTCTTGTTGCCGCCCGATTCCGCGCCGAGCGGGTTCAGGTTGAACAGGTCGAAGATCTTGCCGACCGCGATATAGAACGGCTCCTTGCGCTGGCCCACGAACACGCGGCCGGTGCCGCAGCCGGGCACGGCGATGTCGAAGATATGCTGGTTGGCGTAGGTTTCATAGCCGCCGGCGCCGCCGAAGACCTTGTCGCCGATGTTGTCGACCGGCTTGTCGAATTCGGTGGCGCCATTCGGCGCGGCCAGGCGCGTGCGCGTGCCGGTGCGGCGGTCGCCCTTGACCATGTCGATCGAATAGGTCTCGCGCACGTTCAGCGAGGCCGGGTTGACGCCGCTGATGGTCGACGAATTAATCAGTGGGATGAGGACCTGCTTGCCGCCGATGGTCAAGGCCGTGCGCTTGGAGGTGTTCTTGAAGCGGATCTGGAAGGTGATGTCTTCCTTGGCGTCGCCGTTATTGTCGACGTGGATCTCGTACATCGCGTTCTGGTCGAACTGGTAGAAATTCGGTCCACCCTGCGGATCCTGGAAAGGCGTGAAGTTGGCAATCATCGTCACGTAGTCGGCGCGGCCCGGGGCGTAGCTGCGGAACATGTAGAAGTCGGTGCCGTCGACTTTCGGCGCATTCGTCAAAAATGGCGCTTCACGATGGCTCGAGGCGCTGGCTGGGCTTGACAGGGCCATGAACGCCGTTCCGGCCACAATCGCGGCCGTCCATAGGGATTTCTTCTTCTGCAGGTGTCTCATCTCGCTCTCCGGGTAACAGTGTGGTGTAACTGATTGGTGATGTTGCTAATTTGATGATATTGAGTATCATGCAAGCCCGTCGCACGATTCGATGAGCATAGGAAACTGCCTACGCAACGCCGGGCCATACCGACATATACGCAGCGGGAGGCTTATCGGATTCAAAATATTTTCTTGCAATGGAAAATCCGTAAATATGGTATTTTGCTTCGCGACATCACTACGGCAACGACCATGACTTTACTGAAGGACGCACCTTGAACACGGCAGCGGCACCCACCGACCCGGCGCAATTGCGGGCCTGGCTGCACGGCGCGGCGCACCGCGACCGGAGTGCTTTCCGCGCGCTCTACGACGCCAGTTCGCCCAGGCTGTACGGCCTGGCGCTGCGCATCCTGGGCCGGCGCGAATTGGCAGAAGAGGTGCTGCAGGAAAGCTTCGTTGCGATCTGGCACCATGCAAGCGATTACGAAAGCGCGCTGTCGGCGCCCATGACCTGGATGACGACGATCGTGCGCAACCGCGCCTTCGACGTGCTGCGCCGCACCCGCAACGATGGCGAGGCCGACACGGTCGACAGCCATGCGCTCGAATCGCTGCCTGACATGGCGGCCACGCCTGCCGAGCGCATGCAGATGAGCAGCGAAGCGCAAGCCCTGGCCGACTGCATGGCCGCGCTCGAAGAAAAACATCGCGAGGTGGTCGGCATGGCCTTCTTCCACGACTTGTCGCACAACGACGTCGCCGAAAAACTGACGCTGCCGCTCGGCACCGTCAAAACCTGGATCCGGCGCAGCCTGACGCGCCTGCATGCCTGCCTCAGCGCGCGGGGTGCCGCATGAATTTGCGCGACAACGAACCGCTGCGCGAACGCCTCGCCGCCGAATACGTGCTGGGCACCCTGCGCGGACGCGCGCGGCGCCGCTTCGAGGGCCTGATGCATGGCGACGCCGCCTTGCGCCGCACCACCCGCGAATGGAACACGCGCCTCGGCGCGATGGCCGAATTCGCGCCGCTAGTGATGCCCGAGAAACAGGTCTGGCGCGCGATCGAAGACCGCCTCGGCCTGCGTCCCGCCGCCCCGGCCTGGCAGTTCTGGCGCCACGGTTCCCTGGGCCTGTGGCGCACCTTCGGCCTGGCCTCATCGGCGCTGGCCGCGCTGCTGCTGGCGACGGTGCTGATCGACCGCCCCGATACCGCGCGCATGAGCGACATCGCCAGCCTGACGGACGAACAGGCGCGCCCGGCCCTGGTGGTGACGGCCGACCGCGCACGCGGATTGATGACGGTGAAAGTGGTGGCCAGCGTGGCGCTCACACCGCAGCAGGCGCTGCAACTCTGGGCGGTGCCGCGCGACGGCAAGCCGCGCTCGCTGGGCGTGCTGGGGACCAATCGCGAACTCACATTGCCCTTGCCGGCGAATGCGATCGGCGCGGACGTGGCGGTGCTGGCGGTCAGTCTCGAGCCGAAGGGCGGCTCGACCAACCCCGACGGCCCGAGCGGCCCCATCCTCTACAAGGGCAGCTGGGCGCACGTGTTGTAAGAGGGCGCTGCCGCACAGGATGCGGCAGCGCCTTTCCATCAGGACGCTTTGCGTACGGCGCGCCTGCGTACGCCTGCCAGCATCCCCATCCCGAGCAGCAGCATCGCGATCGACCCCGGCTCCGGCACGTCGGCCGCGTCGACGGCGATGTCGTCGAGCACCAGGTCGCCGCTGGCCGCGAAGCGCAGTTCGGTCAGCCCGGTCCAGATCGGCGGCGTGAATACGCTCAGCTCGCCCAGCGCCAGCACCAGGTTGCGCTGACTGCTGTCGCCGAAGATGCCGGTAATGCTCAGCGAGGCGCCAGTGAGCGGATCGAACGCACCCGCGACCAGGCGCGAGAAGCTGAAGGCACTGCCGTTGTTCGCCATCAGGCTCACCGTGCTGCCGTCGATCAGCACCAGGCCGCCCGAGAATGCGCTCCCGAGTCCGTCGATCGTCAGGAAGCCGGCCGCCTCGCCATCGAGCCGGAAACCGGCTTCGCGGTAGACTGCGCGGCCGCTGTCGTTATCGATCTCGATGAGAGAGGGATTGTCGAAGTTGACGACGGCGGCCCCGGCTACCGGGCTTGCGCCCAGGACCAGCGCCGCTGCCAATGTACCAAATAATTTTTTCATGTCGGTCTCCGTTAGTAGGCGCTTACTGCGCGCCCGGCAGCGGCGTGTTCAGGTAAGGGAAGCCGGCCAGGAAGGGCTGGACTGCCTGGTCGACCGCGTCGTGCAGGCGGAATACAGTGCTGCCCAGGGGCACGGCGGACGGGTTGCAGGCCGCGCCGAAACCGAGCGCGTTGTTGTTCCCGTTGGCCATGCACAGGCCGCCCATGGCCACCACCAGCGAGATGTCGACCACGTCGTCCTTGGGGCGGCGCCCGTTCGGATAGCCGGCGTTGTCCGAGCCGCCGGCAAGGATGTTGCCGACGATGCCGAGCCGGTTTTGCTGGGCGAACGGCACCGCGGCGATCGACGTGTTCAGGCGCAGCATTTCCGATGGCGTCGGATTGAGCGGACGATTGACGCCGGCGATACCGGTCAGGAAGGCGGTCACCAGGTCCTGGCGCGGCAGGTTTTTCGGTGCCGCGCTACCCGCCGCCAGCCCCATGCCGATCTCCACCACTTTCGGCAGCGTCGGGTTAGTGACATAGGCCGCGAACTGGCCATCGTTCTGCGGCAGCGCGCTGTTGAAGCGGTCCTTCTCGGACAGGCCGATGATCACCTCGTTCACCAGCGGCATGCCGAGGCGCGATACCTGCACGAAGGCGCCGCCGTAGCTGACCGTGGTCTGGTGTCCCGATGGCGGATTCGCGTTCACCAGCTGGCTCTGGCGAATGCTGGCCGTGGTCCAGGTGCCGATGACCGGATCGGCGGTGGTGGCCGACAGCAGGCAGCTCTTGTGGACTTCGACCGCCAGCGACGTGATGTTCTTGTTCGCCAGCGGATTTGGCGCGGCGTTGATCAGGGCCGCATCGGTGATCACCGACAGCGGCGCGTTGATCAGGTCGAACAGCGTGCCGAGGTTGACGGCGAAGCCTTCGCGCCGCTGTCCGACGAAGACGCGTCCCGGCACCGAGCAGCCGGGAATGGCGACCGGGTGGATATGCTGGGCCGCGTAGGCGGAATACTGCGGGATGGTCTTGGTGCCGATATTGTCGACCGGCTTGTCGAAACTCGTGGCGCCGCTGCCCACGCGCGACAGCGCCGCCGACTGGCCACTGCGGCGGTCGCCCCGGATCAGGTTCACGGTGAAGCGCTCGTTGACGTTCAACACCGGCGAATTCGGTCCCTGCACCTGGCCGGCCTGAGTCAGCGGGATCGGCACGTTCTGGGTGCCGATCGGCAGCGTGATCCGGTTGAAGACATTCTGGAAGCGGAACTGGAAAGTCAGGTCTTCTTTCGCATCGCCGTTATTGTCGACGTGGATCTCGTAGATGGCGTTCGGGTCCATCTTGAAATAATTCGGCCCGCCGAACGGATCCTGCAACGGCTGGTAATTCGCGATCAGGGTGACGTAGCCGGAGCGGCCCTGCTCATAGCTGTTGAACGCGTACAGGTCGGTGCCGTCGACTTTCGGCTGGGTGGTGATGAACGGCGCTTCCCGGTGGCTGGAGGCCTGGGCGGGGAGGGCGGCCATGACGGCCAGCAGCGGACAGCTTGCGGCAATAATTAGTTCGCGGAACTTTGCACGGCGTACGGCTTGGTCAACCATGATGCGTCTCCTTGATGGCGTGGTTATCAAAATAATCAAATATTTGTGATGTGCGCACCCGAAACTGGGAATTTGGCTGAATAATTTGCCAAATATGCGTCCTCGAGTGCCTCAGGCATAAAACGTGCCATTGACCGTGCCTGCCTATGAACGCCGTCGCAGCGAACGATGAAATTGTAAAAATATGTAAATTCTACCGACAAGTTGCAGCAAGAAAATTTGCGCAGAGATGGAAGAAAAGTTTTCTTCCTGGCGGAAATTTAATTGGCAGGTCAGTCAAGGGGAAATCAGGTATGAGGGCGCTGGATGGTAGCCAGGATGGCTTCGAGTTGCACCGGCTTGACCAGGTACTGGTCGAAGCCCGCTTCAAGCGCCAGCCGGGCGGAATCGGGCGACATGAAACCGGTGATCGCAACGATGAGCGCACCGGCCGTTTCCGGCATGCGGCGCAATGCCGCGCACAGGTCGAAGCCGCTCCGGTCGGACAGGAAGATGGCGGAGAACACGGCATGGGGACGGAACAGGGGGACCCAGGCCAGGGCTTCGGTCCCCGTGGTGACCGTCCTGACCTCATATCCCATGCTGAGGAACAGGGTCGCGAACAGGTCGCGTGTTTCGTCGCTGCGGTCTACCAGAAGAACCCGGAAAGGCTGCTCTCGACATGTCGTTGGAAGCATTACGTGCCTTTTCGTTGAACATCGATCCCCAGTATGTGCAGCGGTGTAACGATAACGCAAGGCATTTGTATTTACCTGCAGGAAAAAGTAAGCGGGCCGCTACACCCGACCGCGTGCGTACGCGGGTGCTGGGCGCGGGCGAGTTCGTGGAGAAGGCGATCGATCATGCGGTGTTCAAGGCGAACCTGACGCGGGCCTTGACGGAATAGGGCTTCGGCGCCGCGTGATGCATCCTGAAATGCCGCGCTGACAAACACCGGTAGAGAGATGCCAAGACCCTAGCATTGTTGGGCGGCAACCACCCGTAGCGGCATGGCCAGCGTAGGGGAAATCAGTCTGCCAGCGTGGAGGGCAGCAGCCGGAACAAGAACACCGTCGTGCCGCCTTACGAGCTGACTTCGATCGTCCCGTGATGCGCGCGCGCGATCTGGTCGACGATGTACAGGCCGAGCCCGACACCTGCGCGCTGCCGTGCACCAGCACATTCTTCAGCAGGTTCGACAGCAGCTGGGCGATGCGCTCCGGGTCGCAGCGCAGGCGCAAATTCGGTGCGATGCGCGCCTCGATCGCGCGCAGGCGCATCGGGATGCCGCTGCCCATGCGTCCGCGCGTGAAATCGAGCACGTCGTCTACCAGTGCCGCCATGCGGGTGGCGCTGCGGCCGATGCGTTCGACGACCGAATGCGATGCCAGGTCAGGATGATTGCGTGCCAGCAGTTCGGTGCCGAGCAGGATCGAGCCGAGCGGGCGCGAGAGGTCCTCTTCCATGCCTGTCCCTGACTGATCATGTTGTATTCACATCAAGCCTGAAATGCTGACACGCCTGTGCGTGAAACGAAGACCGCTACACCGTCCAGGCCCCATCCGCATACACTTGTTCCTCGCCCAGGTACACGGCCTCGGTCACCACGAAGACGTCGATGTGGTAGCGCGCATCTTTTCTCTTGAAGCCCGGTTTCGGATACACGCCGTGCTTGGCCCCGAGCGAGAGGTGGATGCCGCACATGCGTTCATAGGTGCCGATGTCGTCGACCCGGCGTTCGCGCGTAAAGGCGCGGTTCATGCCGAAGCCCAGTTCGCGCAGCCAGACTTCGCCTTCATCCGCGCGGATGATGTCGAGCACGCGCTGGAATTCCGGGCTTGCGTTCTCGGTGCCGACCACGCGGCCGCGCTCGACGATGATCGTCACCGGCGTCTCGGGCCGGTTCGACAGGTAAGCCGTGTCGCCGAACACGTGGATCTGCGCGCGGCCGTTCACCGCTTCCAGGTCGAGCGCCTCGGTAAATACTTCGCCGATCGGGAACTGGCCGCCGACGTTGTTCATCCCGCTGTAGTCGCCGATGTTGAGCTTGGCCGATTCCAGGGGGGACGCGAACACCAGCGTTTCGCCGCCGCCGCAGATACGCGCGCCGGGCGCCGCATCGATACGGCTCTTCAAGGCACGGCCGACGCCGCGAAAATAGGCCGGGTCGTAGGCCAGCGCGGCGATGTAGTGCTCGCCCTGGATGCCCGGCATGCGCGACAGGTGCACGTGCTCGACCACCTTCAGGCCGAGTTTGAACAGTTCGACGCGGATGCGGAAGGCCTCGAGCCGGAAGTTGGTCGACTGCACCAGCACCACGAGATCCTTGGCCGCCAACGCGCGAAAGCGCGCCAGCACCTCGGCGGCATCGACGCTGTCGAAGTCGAGGAAGTCGGCGTCAGGCAGCTTGCGCCGGTAGGCTTCGACCAGTGCGCGCGCCAGGCCGGTGCGCATGTCGTAGACCACCAGGGCGCGCTGCGCCGGGCCGTGTTCGATGGCGATGGCGAGCACCTTGCCGAGATGGTCGGCGGCGGCGTCGACGGCGTGCGCGGGCAGGTCGGGCGTGGGGGGCAGGGCGGGAGCGGTCATGGGGAGCATCGGGCGGGGAGACCCGGCATTATACGTTTCTTCATCGAATTTCCCTGCCAGGGCCCATTGTGCGCTCCCAACAGTGCCGCAGGGCGCTACCAGCCGAACGGCGCGACGCAAAGAAGCCGGGGCAGTTATGATTTAGACAGCTAAGACTACCCGTGGCACAGGGATGGCATGCATATTTCAATCGACAGCGGAGCACGATGACCTATCAATGGGAGACGCCGACCAGCACCTGGCTGGAAGACGAGACGAGCGGGCAGTTTGCGCTGCAGGCCACACAAGGCCTGGGGCACATCGATTGGCAGGCGCATGCGCGCGGCCGGCTGCCTGACGTCGCCCACCTGCTGGGCGCCTCGCTGCCGGCCAGCTGCGCCTGCGCGGCCATCTATCCGGAAGGCTTTGCCTTCTGCCCGACTTGCGGCGCGCCGCTCGAACGCCTGCTCGGCCGCATCCCCCGCCAGCCCGACTGGTGGGGCGCGCCCAGCGACCAGGCGCTGCCGCGCCACGTGCCGCACGGCCTGCCCGTCACCTCGCTGGCGCTGGGCGACCGCCTCGAGGGGCGGCCGGCGGCGCCCCATGTCAACCGCGCCGAGCTGGCCATGCCGGCGCCGCCGAACGCCCATTGCGAATTCATCGCCGGCAGCTACGGCTTTCCCGAACAGCGCCTGCTGGCGCTGGCCCCGGCGCGCGGCGTGCTGCAGTACTGGGATCCGCTGGCCCAGCTGTGGCACGTGATGGGCGCCGAAGAAGCGGGCAGCGAACTGCGCTTCAGTGCCGGCGGCTACAGCTGGCTCCCGGCGCTCAATCCCGCGCGCGGCGAAGTCGGCATCGTGCCGCTCGATAGCGGCCTGTCGCGCCTGTGGATCAACCCGGTCAACGAAAGCTACCGCCTGGAAGTGCTGTTTACGGGACGCCTGGCATCGAGCCCGGGCGTCATGCGGCGCCAGGTCGGCTGCCTGTACGTCGAGGACGGCGTGCTGCACCTGCTCGACGCCCAGCCCGACTTCGTCAACGGCACCACCTTCGAATGCCCGGATGCGCCCACCTCCGGCTGGATGCGCCCGATCGGCTACGACAACCGCCTGTTCTGGCTGCATGCGCAGGGCCAGCTGGTCTGGCGTCCCGGGGACGCACCGCGCTGGACCCCGTGGCCGCGCGGCTGGACCCCGAAGCTCGATTTCGGCGGCCCCACGCAAAGCCGCGACGGGCGCCTCTGGCACATCGGGCACGACGGCCAGGCCTATTCCTTCCTCGAACTCGGGGCCGACAATCCCCAGGTCGAGCCGATCGACGGCGCACGCCTGGGCTTTGCCAATTTCCTGTTCCGGCGTGGCCATCCGGTGCTCGACCAGCCCTGGTCGGCCGAACACATCGAAGAAGCGGTTGCCGACGACTCGCTGGTGCTGCCGCTGCTGCGCAGCTTTAATAACAACCGCGCCCAGCCGAGCGGGCTGGTGCTGCGCTTTCACGCCTACACCGGCCGCGCCGAAGAAGCCCTGGCCGGCCGCACGATCGCGAAAACCACGATCGAATGGATCGGCAAGCGCAACGTGATCCTGGACGAGGTCGCGCGTCTTTCTCGTCCCCTCGACTGTGTGCCGTTTGTCCATGACGGCGCGCTGTGGCTGCACCACCCGGACTGGAACGCGGTGCGCGGCTGGCGCCTGGAAGCCCTGTCGTGATGGCGCTGCGCATGCGGGCCCTGTTCGTGCTTGCGCTGCTGTGCGGCGCCGCTGCGGCTGCGGCTCCGGCTGCGGCCACGCGGCACGCGATTCCACACGTCCTCCTGGTCCAGAACTCGGGCTGGATGGAGCCGTTTTATAGCGATCCCGCGTCGCCCTTCAAGCCGCTGGTGACCGAACTGGCGCTGGCCGTCGCGCAGCCGGGCGACGCGCTGGTGCTGGCGGCCTTCAACCAGTCGCAGCCAAACGCGCCGTCGCCGCGCGCGCTGGTGTCAATCACGGTCGACAAGGGCACGCGCGCTGCCGTTACGCGCGCGCTGGCCGGACTCGACACCGCGCGCAAACCCGGCGGCGCACTGGCCGATACCGACCTTGGCGAAGCCGTCAGTGCCGCCATGACGCAGGCGCTGGGAGGCCGGGACGGCATCGTCTGGTTAGTGACGAACAACCGCAACAGCCCGAACAACGACCAGGCCACCGCCACGCGCAACCGCGAGTTTTATACGCTGATCCACCAGGGCGGCAAGATCCGCACGGCGCTGGCTTTCCCGCTGCGCATGCCTGTAAAAGGCGCGCACTACAGCGCCAATGGCCTGATGGTGTACGCGTTCGCCATTGGCGAGGGCGGGGCGCGTGCACTGGACGGTTTATTGGCTTCGGGCGCCGTGCGCAAGATCATCACCGAGCCGCCGGCGCGCCTGAAACCGCTCGACCGCAACACCGTGCGCCTGGTGCCGAGAAAAGTCGAGAATGCGCCGGGCGTCACTTTTGCCATGGGCCGGAACGGCGTGCTGCGCGCCGACGTCGCGCCGCACGCAAACTCGCCGACCGCGAAGATCGGCTGGAACATCGAGAACACGATGTACCCGTACACCATCGTCAGCGCCTCGCTTTCCGCGCGCTCGAAACTGGGCGGCGAGAACCGCGCCGTCACGCTCGGCAGCACGCGTGTGAATGCGCTGGCGCCCGGTCAACCGCAGGCGCTGGGTTCGACCCTGCAGCTGCCGGTGGCGCAGTTGCCGGGTAAATGGTCGATGGCGGCCCTGCAATCGGCCGGCTCGGCCTATGTGCTGCCGGGGACGATCGAAGTGCACCTGGGCGAGCAGAAGCTGGCCTTATCTGCCGGCTTCCGGGAACGCATGACGGAATTGTTCCCGGGCGACCCGCTGCCCGACATTTTTACGCCGCCCGCGCAGGTGCAGGCATCGACTGCCGTGCTGCCGATCGAAGTGCGCGTGCATTACGGCAGCGGCCCCTTGATGGCGGCGGGCGCCGGCCTGCTGGCGCTGCTGGCCGCCGGGCTGGGCGCGGCCTACGGCTGGATGCGTCCACGCCGCGCCCTCATTACCGTCGAAGACGAGCAGCGCACCATGCATGCGCGCACCGGCACCGTGCAACCGATTTACGACAAGGCGGGCAATGAAGTGGCCCGCCTGAAGACCACCCTGTTCGGCCACCAGTTGATTGACCTGCGCGAAGGTGCGCAGGTTCGTCTGGGCCGCTGACCCCAAGGAAAAAAACCATGCAAGCCCAAAACACCGCCCAGACCGACCCAGGCTTCAAACTCCCGTCCGACAAAGCCACGCCCGACGATCCGCTGCCGAAGACCACGCCCGAAACGGCGACCGGTCCGGTCGAAGTCATGCCCGGCGCGCCGACGCCGGCCACCGACACCTCCACGCGCGACCTCGCCATCGGCGGCGCCATCTTCATCGTGCTGCTGGTCGTGTACTTCTTTGTGCGCAACGCCTACGTGCACCACATGGTCGTGCGCCGCGTGGCGCCATCGACCGCGGGCAGCGCCGGCTGGCTGCTGTTCGTCGGCCTGAGCTTCCTGTCAGCCGCCGTGGTGCTGGCGATCATCAATGCGAGCAAATACCTGAGCTTCGGCGTCACCGCGCCCCTGATGGCGGTTGGCCTGGTCGCGCTCATCGCCGCGCTGGTCATCGGCCGTCGCTAAGCGCACCTCACAGAATTGAAAGAAACACCATGGCAGATTTCCCCACGCTCGATCAAATGAACCGTAAATCCGAACTCAAGGTCGACCTGCGCCCGACGCTGTTCATCGGCGCCGGCGGCACCGGCATGGAAGTGATGATGCGCATCCGCCGCCGTATCCTGTCCGAGGTCTGGAACCGGCACCACCCGACGCGCGTCGAATCGATCGCCGATTTTCCGGTGGCGCGCTTCCTGCACTTCGACCTCGACTCGAATTCCATCATCGACGAAGGCAAGTCGCAGCGCACCGATCCGTGGTACGAGCTGGTCAAGCTGACCGACGAAGAACGGCTGGTGGAGCCGCTCGACCTGCCGCAATACCACGAGTCCGACGACAGCCTGGCGCGCTTCCCGCTCATTGAAAAATGGATGCCGCTGCGCCCGAAAAAACTGCGCTCGCTCGGCATCGATCCGTCGAAAGGCGCCGGCCAGATCCGCGCCGTCGCCCGGCTCTATTTATTCGATAAGTATCCGAAGCTGCGCGGCCGCATCAAGGGTGCGCTGAATTACCTCGGCAGCAATGCCGGCATCGAGCGCAAGGAGAATTACCAGCGCCTCGGTCTGCAGGTCGATACGTCGAAATTCCGCATCGTCGTCATCGCCTCGAACGCGGGCGGCACCGGCGCCGGCAGCGCGATCGACCTGGGCTGGATGGCGAAAGCCATCGCGCGCCAGGAAGTGGCCGACAGCCAGGTGGACCTGGTGATGTTCATGCCTTCGGGTTTCGCCAAGGCCAACAAGGAGCGCACCGAGGCGAACGCCTACGCCACCATGATGGAGCTGGAAACGACCATGCGCGACATGAACGCGCAGGTCAAATGGATGGATCCGGACAGCATTACCGGACGTGGCGCGCCCTTCGATGACGTGTACTTTGTCGACACGGCGAACCTGGCCAACAAGGCCACGCAGGACGTCAAGGACGTGTACCAGATGGTGGCCGATACCCTGTTCGAAGACTTCGCTTCGGCCGATTTCGCCAACCGCAAGCGCTCGGTGGCGGTGAACCAGCAGCAGCACAAGCTCGGGCCGTACAATCCGCGCGTGCCGGAAGGGCGTTTCGGCGACATGCGCCTGTCCTACTCGAAGGTGTATTCGGCCTTCGGGCAGTCGGTGCTCGACACCCAGCAAAGCCTGCGCGAAGACATCCGCGCGTATGAACTGGCGGCGCTGATGGTCAAGGAATTCTTCGGCCTGGTCGGGCGCGACGGCGCCCTGGCGCGCCGCGCCGGCGACCAGGAACGCGACGGCTTCATGCGCGAACACATGGACATGCGCGAGCTGCCTTTCGACGAATTCCCCGATTTTAAAAAGGGGACGGTGGATGTGGCGCCGTTCCAGGAATACGCGCTCACGGGCCTGCTCCTGCGCGACAAGGAAGGACGCTCGCTGCTCGAACGCGTCGAAAGTAAAGTGCAGCTCGAGATGGACCGTATCATGGCGGCCTTCGATGTGCCGCAGTGGCGCGAACGGGTGGCCGAGCTGCTGCCGAACCTGGAGCGCGACGCGATCCGCGAAGCCGGCGCCAGCGCCGAGACCAGCGAAGACCGCATCAAGCGCCACACGATCGAACTGACCGGACGCCTGAAAACGCGGGTGCGCGAGCGCCTGTACGCGCTGCTCGACGATCGCAAGCAAGGCGGGCTCGAATTCGTATTATCCCTGCTGGAGCAGGTGAAAGCGCGCCTGCTGCAGCGCGACCTCGCCAACGCCGAGCGCAACGGCCGCCGCTACCGCGACATCCGCGACGCCCTGCGCACGCGCCAGGTCGAGGAGTCCCTGGGCAACCTGTCGCAGGCGGCAGGCCGCCTGTTCGGCAAGGATGCGCAGGCGCGCGAAGTCATGGCGCATTTAAAGCGCGACATCGCCGACTACCTGCGCTTCCACATGCTGGCGGTGGCTGCCGGCCAGTCGATCGAAGTCATGCGCGGCATGTCGACCTGGCTGGGCGAACCGCAATCGACCGACGAGCAGGGCAATGCGCAGTGGAGCGGCATCGCCGGCGAATTCCAGGAAGGCAGAAAGCACGTGCAGGAGGTCCTGCGCGCGGTCGACGGCCGCATCAGTCAGCTGCGCGCCGACGCACGCCAGGAACACGCCACCTACATCAAGCTGGCCGGCGACATGCAGCCGGCGCCGGTACGGCTCACCGGCGACGTGAGCGCCTGGAGCGAAGAAGTGCTGCTCGAATTCGGCGGCTCGGGAAAACTGTTCCCGCAGCTGGGCGACGAGCGCACCCGCGCCGATCTGTTACTAAAACTGTTCCGCCGCGCCCAGACCCAGCTGTCGAACGGCGAACTGCTGGAGGAGCCGGTCGATCCGCTGCTGGAGCGCCTGAACGCAATGACGCCGCAGGAACGCCAGCGCATCTTCGCCGAATGGATTCGCAGTGCCATGCCCTGGGTGAACGCACGCTTCTCCGCCGAGTTCACTCCGAATTCGGACCAATTTAAATGTTTTATCGGAGTCGGCGACGTGGCCGCCTGGCGCAGGATGGAAGCCGAGATCCGCGCCTCGGTGCCGACCGGGTATTTTCATGGCGACCTGGTCTCGGTGGTCAATACCGGCGTGCCGGGGCGCGCGGTCTGCTACATCGAGCTGTCGGGCTTCCCGATGACGATCCTGCGCGGCCTGCCGACCTGGCGCGCCTCCTACCAGATCGAGAACCCGAAGATCCCGACCCACCTGCACTTCGATTCGACGCGTTTCCGCCATCCGATTTCGCCTTCGATGGACGAGCTGAATCGCCTGGCGGACGATTACGAGTGGTTCCTGCAAGCGATCGCGCTCGGCGTCATCCGCCGTAAAGCCGATGTGGGCGACCGCGAGGCGGCCTTCCAGCCGCGCGGCCAATACCTGTTCGAGGTCGAGCCGGGTTCCGGCGAGTGGCTGCAGATCGGGAACGAGTACGCGGTCCGCTC
>JANNNC010000202.1:0-81431 GCA_031398335.1 Massilia sp. | reverse complement strand
AGCTCGGGCAGTAACGTGCCTTGCCCGCGGTCCTCGCCTCGAATAAAGCGCTTCATGTGGCACCCGTAGTGATGAGATACTGGCTCAACGTTTACCGAGACGGTTTCGTTTACACGTCCCTACGTTTTTACACAGGCTGGGTCGATAGCGGACGTACACGGCCGTAGTTTGGCAGCTAAGATGGCGACCGTGTTCCCAGACGGACTGATGCCATGGCCCAAGCACTTCTCCCCGAAGACCTTTGGTCGCTTGTAGCAGCTCATCTTCCCAACTATGTCAGATCTCCGAAAGGCGGACGGCCACGGATCAACGATCGCGCGACCCTAACTGGCATCCTGTTTGTGCTTAAGACCGGCATACCGTGGGAATATCTGCCGCGTGAACTCGGCTGCGGCAGTGGCATGACTTGTTGGCGCCGGCTTCACGAATGGATGGAAGCTGGCGTTTGGCAGCGCATCCATGAGGCGGTCCTCCAACGGCTGCGCGAACATGACCAGATCATGTGGGATCGAGCTTGCGTTGACGCTGTCAGTGTGCCGGCCCCTGCAGGTGGGGAGCATACGGGCCGAAATCCGACGGATCGTGGCAAGCTCGGCTGCAAACATCATCTGCTCGTGGATCAACGTGGGTTGCCGCTGGTAGCCAAGATCTCGGGCGCCCAGGTGCACGACTCGCGTTTCCTTATTCCACTCGTCGAAGCCATCCCAGCGGTAAAAGGTCTTTCCGGTCGTGCGCGCAAACGTCCAGGTAAGCTGCACGCCGATCGAGCGTACGCGTCACGAGCACATCGCGTTTGGCTGCGCCGACGAGGCATCGCAGCACGCATCGCGCGGTACGGCGTGGAGTAGCGTGAAAGGCTTGGCCGATGGCGTTGGGTCGTTGAGCGCACCTTGGGATGGCTGCACCGTTTTCGCAGATTGCGCATTCGGCACGAGCGGCGAGCGGACATCCATCAGGCATTCCTTTCGATTGCCTGCTCGCTCATCTGTTGGCGGTATGTCGAACGGTTTTGTTAGGCGCTCTTAACCTTTAATTTAGCTTCAGAGACAAGACGAGGCCGAAGGTCAAGCACTTTAACCGCAAGCCGTACTGTGCCGCCCATGTCTGTAACTAGCTTGGCAGCCTCGGCATCAAGCATTGCTCGTAACCCGTCGATGTCAAGCTTTTCGCCAGTTTCTGGATGCTCCCAACTGCGGTTGCTAGCTACCGTGATGAGCAGACAACCAGAACGGCAACTTTCAGCGGCCATATATTTAGTGACCAGTTGATTCTTGATTGTGTCGCGCAGTTGTCGGCCGGACCATCTTTCGCCAAGCTTAAGTTCGATTGTGCCTTGTTGCCCTGACAACGCAACACGCAAACGGATATCCGTTTCTTTCTCGTCGGCAGTAACGGCCTCCTGATCGACTGTGTAAACGTGATTAGACGTATTGTGTAGTTGGAGTGCGATCTGCTGGCGCATCACCCTTTCCTCCTGGATCATGGCCCAGCCATCGCGTGGAGAGACGTCCTGAAGAAGCAAATCGTCGAGATCATCGAGCCGATCGACAAGAACGGAGAACATGTCATCACGGGTTATGGGTGGCGTTTCACCATATCGATTGAGCAAAGCGACCTCGGACTCGCTTAAGGCGACACTATCAGCTTCGTCAGCTGCTTTCTCTCGTGCAAGGAAGGCGATCCGGTCACGGAAATGAACAAACAACGGGTCATCAACCATTTCCAACTTGACCGTCCAGGCCTCAGCGCTTCTAGTGTCCAGGAGCGCCTTGAGCACTGCGTTTCGCCCTTCCTGCGCCTCGTCGCGAGGACCGGGCGTATAGGTTCCCTCGTGACTGATGTCGTCGGATGGGCGTACGTACTGGTAGGCTAACCGGACTAAGCGCAGGAGCAATGCTGGTGTGAAGCCAGGCGCGCCTAGGTCGGTGAGCAAGTTACCTGAGCGATCGCCGAACATGACACCGAATAAGCCGATAGCGGGGCCGGTCGCATCGGGCGTGAGAGGCGCCAACAGACGCTCGAGTGCAGCAGTTCCTGCAAGCGGATCAATACGCATCAACGTCGTTAGCCAAACCTGCGTCAACGCACCATTGCTCACGGTGCTCAAGTAGTTTTCCGACAAAACACGGATGCGTTCCCTTGCTTCTTCATTGCCATGGGCAACAAGAATCCCCAGTACGCGCCTAAGCCGGTCTGCTGCCATTGCCTCGTCGTCCAATGCTCGTAGTTCGCTCCCATGGACCTCAAGCCAGCTATGCAAACGCGGCAGGAAGATCTGTACGACTGCGGTTGGTGAATAGCTTATATCTTGGAGCATCATCACAGATGAACCCGGTGCGGCAATCGCCTCGAGTTCAGTTGTCAATCCTGTACCAAGTATCCGCTCGACAGCAACAGGGTGCTCGTGAACGAGCGCTTCAAGCCATGCCGGAAAGCCATTCAACTCGATTGGTGCATAGCGCACGGCCAATTCAGCTTCGTCGACTGAAAGCTTACGAGCCCATTCAGGATCCTCTGCCTCGGCAGCAATTGCCGCCAGACCAAGCTGCCAACGGGTTAGAACCGTTCCCGAGTCCTTCGTTGCTCGTTCCGAACGAAGTGTAGGTTTGTCGTTGCGCCATATCGACCGCATGCTTGAACGTAAGCTGTCAGCGACTTCCTTGCTAAAATATTTTTCGATAAAGCGCCGATTCCACCCCGATGCTCGGCTTTCGTTTCCAGAACGCTGCATAGCCCGCCAGAGGTTCCACGCAGTACTATCTTCACGGCCGGGGCCGAAAGCGGTTTGGGGGTGCTCTGCAACTTCGCGCCAGAACGCCACCCAACTTGCATGATCCATTGACTCGCGCATTTCAGCAGCCTTGCGTTGCTGATTAATACGCTTCTCCAGTCTTACTTCGTCGGGATTTGCTTCTCGTGGCGCAAGGAAGCGATCGATAAGTTCGCACAGCTCCGCCTTGTCAACAACGTATTGCCTGAGGCCCTCTACATAGTCGCGGACATTGCCAATTCCATCCCACACCCCGCGCATAGAGAGTTCGAGCATCATCGTTCGCTGCGATAGCGGACGCTCGGTATCGGCCAGGATCCGCCGAACCCATGCACCATCTTGCGCATAATTTAGGTCGAGGGGGCCGTGATATGCAGCCCGGACCAAGCGCGGCCAAGGCTCCGGTTCAGGATGCAGAGCTTGGCTGAACGCATCGTCAGCCCAGAAGATTGTTTCGCGGAGCACAGGCGACCGCCCGGCAAGCACGGTGCGTAGCTGTTGCATCGGTTCGTCGCGGGCACGCTCATCGTGCTGGAGGCGCAGGGCAATTACCGAAGAGCGTAAGACTTCGACGTCCGTTGCACCCGCACTAATCTGCTTGAGGCAGACTGCGGCTAGCGCGGAAAGCAGGTGCGGCCGTTCACTAAGCAGATGGGGCCATTCGCCTTTCCAAACGAGCCCTTCAGTGACCAAGGTAGTCAAGCAGACACGCAGTGCCTCTAGATATCCTGGCGCGAAGTCAACTTCCGCAATATTACGAGGGAGTATCCAGCCGAGTTCCCCGATTGCATCCACCGATTCCCCAACGCGTTTCAGGATCTCGTAGAGCTGGTCCGGGGTTATATGACCTGGAAATAGCCGGACAATAGCGCCCCGTACAAGTCGATCCGGCCAAAGGGCCGGCGTATCCACCATCGACTGAGTAATCGCCTCGACTCGAGGCTCATCCAGACGTACAAGTGCGGCTATCGCGTCAAGACGCTCCCCTTGCTTAGCGGCACTGTCGAGCGCAACGTCATGTGCAATATTCGCGCATGCCCGCAAAGGTCCCGCGCCAATTAGTTCAAGCAGTAGTTCGCGGACTTCCTGATTTTCAATGCCTGCTGCCCATAAGTCCGACACATGAACTGTTAAATCAGGCAGCGCAAACCGATGCACTTGCACGTAGGGAACTCGCAATCCACGCCATCCACCTTTACCGTAAAAATGCACATAGGATCGCAACGCATCGACCCGTTGCATCGATGAAAGTGATTCTGGATCCGCAAAGTCCAGCAAAACTTCAGGCTCGCGTTCGCGCACCTCGGAAAAGATGCTCGGCTGCGATGCTGCCAGCCAGGCAGCGACAGGCCGCATCGTTGGCCGAACGACTCTGATTTCTTGGGAAGTGTTCACGAATAGCAGACGTTTGACGGCCTTGAGCGGCATGCCTTGATCTATGCGTTCATTGAGACGCTGCGCTGCAAGGAACTCGACAACTGATCGGTGGTGGAACCGAACGCGACCGTAGCTTGCAAACCCGAACAGAGGCCGCTCGAGCAAAGTCTCGCGTTCCTCAGGAGTCCAGTCATGCAACACCCGCGCGGGATCAAGCGCACTCCCGGTCTGATTACCCCGATCTGCCTCTACGCTAAGGCGGATGGTCAACTTGCGAACGAGAAGTGCAGCGAGCGCGAGTCGGCTCGCCCCCTCGAACGCTTTATCTGGCGACAGTGGCGCGGGTTCGCGCCGGTCGGTCCGCGGCTTCAGTTTGACCTGAATATTGTGCGCTACCTGCTCTCGATGAGTTCGGATACGCCGATGCTCGCGCCAATCCGCACAAAGTTCTATAAGGTCTTGCGGACGGCGTGCGAAATCTTGGGCGTTACGCTTGCGAATATCGACGAGCAGTGCGTCTGAATCCTCGATACCTTGGCTTGCCGCCATTTCGCGGATCTGATCGTCAGAAAACGGCATCAAGGCGACGTTACGCCATGCTGGTGATGCGTTTTGGTCCGCCAGGTTCGAATTCTGCCTGTGACGACCCATTACTATGTCGGCAAACGCGTCGGCACTTTCGGCCAGTTCGAGTGCCTCTGGAATAGGCAGATGTCTCTGGATAAGCTGCTGATCCACCGCGATTGGTCGCGTTGTAATTACGATCTGAACACGGCTGAGCTGTCCGGATATAGCCTTGTTTAATCGCCTCAGCGCCGTTTCGAACGAACCGAGAGTTAGCTTGAGCTCGTCAATGGAATCGAGAAAGAAGCTTGCGACATCGGACTGCGCTGCCAGCCATGCGTCCAGCCGTTCCTCTTCCTCTGCTGACAGCAAATCCCGCAGATGGTCAGTCGCGAGCTCTGCGAGCTCGAGATAGAAGGCGGGCGCACCTTGCGCCCAGAGCGCTTGCTGCTGGGAACGGCATTCGTAAGTCTTCCCGGCGCCGGCTTCGGCTTCGGAAATAATTAGAACACGCTGAGACTTCAGTAGGGTCTCCCAACTGAAAGCAGTGCGCCATCCTATCTCGCCAAGCATCGACGTCATTTCAACGTCGGACATCTCTTCTTGGGACAAATCACGGAAAGTGCGGCAAACGCTGGACTTCCCCTCGACTGATGAATTCATTAGCGGCACATGAGGGCGGTTGAGTTGGAAAATGCCTGTCTTTCTAGCATGATTCTGCCACAGTTCAACGCCGGTGTGGTTAGGGGAGCAGGACGACGAACGCTCCCATCAGCCAAGGCTATGCGCTTACATTGACGGTAGTCTTCCTAACTGCAGAGTTTTTCGTCAACTCCCTTTCGCGGCGCGAGCGCGGCGCACTTCGCCTTCCATGATGGAAGCACCTCAATGTTCGCGACGCTCTTAGCGAACTGGTGCGCGCGTGCTTCCCCGTCCAAGTCTCCCTTGGGTCATTCGCGTACTACTGTTTCACGCTGGCAGCATCCTGACACTCGCACCTCAAAAACTGCGAAGTTTTATGAGAAAAACTACTGCAAGATGGCGGAGAAGGACTGAAGATCAAGGGTACGATACTGCGAGGTTTTGTGAGTTCCTACACCCGTGCTTCGCTCGCCTCGAGCTGCGCGATCAGGGCGCGCTGGCGCCGGGTATCGCGCGCCACGCGCCAGGCCATGAACAACACCACCATGCACACGAGCACCAGCAGGGACACGGCCGTCCACAGCCGGCCGTACCAGGACGCCAGCGCCACCGACTTGTTCATGCCGCTGATGATGACGAGCGGATAATTGCTGACGGCGTCGTATCCGTACAGCCGCATCTGGGCATCGATCGGGCTGACCGATTCGAACATGCCACGTTCGCCCGCAGGCAGGTAGGTCTGGAACAATGGCGTTCGCGCAAAGGAATTACCGATTCCCGATGGCAGGTTTGGCCCGCGCACGAGCATAATGCCGTCGCGATGGAACAAGGTTACCGAACCGCCTTCGCCGAGTTCGACCAGGCTGTAGATGCGTTCGAAACGCTGGGAGTCGACTTGTGCCATGACCGATCCGATGCGCTTGCCGACGGCGTCGCGCAGCGGGCGCACGACGTTGATGATGCCGCGCCCGGTTTTGCGGTCGACCTCGGTGATGCCGATGTGCAGTGCCTCGCTGTGCAGTACCTGGCCCGCGGGCGCCGCCGGCAGCCGTCCGTTGAGCGCGGCGCCGGCCGGCATGCCGCTCGCCAGCAGGCGCCCGTCGAGATCGAACACATACAAGCCCAGCAGATATTCCTGGGCCGGGCCGCGCTGGTCGAAATAGTCCAGGCGCACGGGGTCGTGCGGCGAGTAGGGCAGTTCGGCGCGTTCGACCTGGGCGATGGCCTGGTCGACGGCCTGGGCCACGATCAGCGTTTGCGCGGAAAACGCGATCGACAGGTTGCGCAGCGTCGTTTTCTGCTGCCGCATCGTGTCCTCGTAGCTCACCTTGAGCATGGTGCCGGTGCCGAGGACGAGCGCCAGGATCAGGAGCGCGGTGAGGGTGCCCAGACTGGCCAGCGAATAGGGGCCGAGCCGCAGCGGCGGCGTGGCTTCTGGCGAAGATGGACCGGGTAATGTCATGTTCGATGCATCAATCTGCCTCGTGGGCGTGGAATCTGGAGCATGTCGCATTGGTGGGGGAACGCCGCGCCGGACACGGCATGTCCGGCAGCGTCGGCGTGGCCGCGCTGCCTCACGCAGATTATGCAATAAGGCGCAGGATCGCGGCACGCGCGTAGCTGAGCGGTGCGACGCAGGAAGCTGACGGCCGGACGCCGGCGTGCGGCGCCGCGCCTGAAAGTTGCCGATGTGGCAGGCGCTCCCAGTTGCCCACCGTCGAATGACGGCGGATATCGAACTTGGCAGCGGTCTGGGTTATGGAAAGCCGATTTTCCCACATGTGCTGCAGCACCGACAATTTGAAATCAGCGTCATACCGGCTTCGCTTCTTGCTCAGCCCAGCATTTCCGTGGAGCTGACAAGCCGCTACCCACCGTTCGACCAACGACCGATTCGCCATGCCATGGCGCTGAGACAGGGCCCGATAGCCACCGCCGCCAGACACGTATTGCTGAACCACCGTGTGTTCGAACTGCTCTGAGAACTTCGACATGCCTCTCCCAAAAGTTGTGTCCAACTTTTGGGGGTCAGTTCAAAACTTGAAATGATTATAGGGTGCACAGGACAACTTGAGCTTAAATCGTAAATATGGAATTAATAGCTTTTAACTATTAAAGGGCGGGGTGCTGGACAGGCGAGACGGGACTGGCGGAGCCTGTGCGCTAAACACGAGGAGGTGTCGGTGCAGGCTGAGAGACGTACGTGGCGTGGATAGCTTGGCGCGACTGCGGCCGCGATGAGAGAGGCGCCAGAACGCAAAAAGCCCACGAACCGAAATTCGTGGGCTTCTTGGTGATTCGTGGTAGGCCGTGCGGGATTCGAACCTGCGACCAACGGATTAAAAGTCCGCTGCTCTACCAGCTGAGCTAACGACCCGAAGAAGCAAGATTATAGGGGCGCAACGCCATGCTGTCAAACCGCAGTCGAACATATGGCGCCCGAATGTTGCTGTGCGGCCTTACTTCAACGCAGCCAGGCGGTCCTTGGCGGACTGCGCGGCTTGCGAGTCGGGGAACTTCGAGACCAAAGTTTGCAGGGTCTTCTTCGCCCTGACCTTGTCCTTCAGTTCGGCATAGCTGGTAGCGATGTTGAGCATCGCGTCCGGGGCCTTGGCGCTGCTGGCGTAGCTGGTGGTGACGACTTCCTGGGCGGCGATCGCGTTTTTGTAGTCGCGCTGGGCGTAATAGGCGTTGCCGAGCCAGTACTGGGCGTTGGCGGCGTAGGCCGATTCCGGATAGCGCTTGACGAAGTCCTGCAGCGCGGTCGCGGCGGCCTTGTAGTCGCGCGCGGTGAAATTCGCCATCGCGCTGTCGTAGGCCTGCTTTTCGGTCGGCAGCACCTGCGCCGTTTCGCCATCGATCGTCTCGGCGCGCGGCTCGATCTTCTTGATGCGTGCATCGAGGTCGGCGTACAGCGTGCGCTGGTTGTTCTGGGCCTTGGTCACTTCATTGGCCAGTACTTCGATCTGGCCGCGCAGCCTGGCGATTTCGGCCAGGGTCTGCTCATGCTGGTTCAGGATGTCGAGCGTTGCGGTCTTGTCTGATTTGGCGTCGAGGCGGGTGGTCAGGTCGCGCGTGATAGCGTCGACTTTCGCGCGCAGGTCGATGATCGCGCGGCGCGCTTCATCGTCGTCCAGGATGCCGGCGGATGCCTGCAGCGGCAGCCAGGCGGCCAGCACCAGGCAGGCAAGACGGGACGGGGACAATTTAGGCATGTCGTAGCTCTTTCTTTTACCAGTGTTGCGATGGAAAACGGGGCGGTAGCAGTCTGCACTGCTCCCGCCCCGCTGTCAATTCACCGCGCCTCAAGCATCTGACAGAACCCCATGGCGGCGTTGCATTCGTCTCGCCGTACTAACGTACTGTCTTCGACGATGCGCCTTGCCCTGCGATCCTGTCAGACGCTTCAGGCGTCGCTATCGAGATGATTACTGATAGACGACGTCCGCGCGACGGTTTTCAGCCCAGGCGGCTTCGCCCGAACCGCTTGCTTTCGGCTTTTCTTCGCCCAGCGACACGGCTTCCATCTGGCTCTCGGCCACGCCCAGGGTCGACATCGAACGACGCACGGCTTCGGCGCGCTTCTGGCCCAGGGCCAGGTTGTATTCGCTGCCGCCGCGGTCATCGGTGTTACCCTGGATCAGGACTTTACGGGCCTTGTTCTGGTTCAGGTAGTTCGAGTGGTTCGAGACCACCGGCTTGCCGTCTTCACGCACGACATAGCTGTCGAAGTCGAAGTAGACGCTGCGGTTTGCCAGCACGCCTTTTGGATCGTTCAGCGGGTCGACCGTTGCGGTTTCCACCGGACGCACGTCACGGCTGGTGTCGACCGGGGCCGACGCTTGCGGGGTGCGCTCGACAACGGTCGGCGCGGCGGCTGGCGTCGGGGTCTTGCAGGCTGCGAGCAGGGCTGCAGTGGCGATGATGAAAGCTACACTCTTAACGTTGCGCATGGGTTTTTCTCCTGGTCTTGGTTGGTAATTTATTTACTTAGGAACTAAGTTCTTACTTCATGAAGGGACCCCAGCTGGGCTCCCGAATGTTTCCCGCGTTGGTGCTCAAGCGCTGCTTGACCCGGCCATCGGTCGATACGACGGCCAGCGAGGCACGCCCGCCGCCTTTGCTCGCATACATGATGTATTTGCCGTTCGGCGAAAAACTCGGTTCGGTGGCCCCATCGGCCAGGCGCAGTTCCTGGCCGCTGGCGAGGTCCTTCGCGAAAAGGGAGTAGCCACCCTCGCGTTGTGAAATCCAGGCCAGGGTTTTGCCGTCTGGAGACACGCGCGGGCTGATGTTGTAATTGCCGTTGAAGGTGACGCGGGTGGCGTTGCCGCCCGAGACGCTCATCTTGTAGATCTGCGGGCCGCCGCTGCGGTCGCTCGTGAAGTACAGGCTCTGTCCGTCGGCCGAGAACTGCGGCTCGGTGTCGATGCCGTTGCTGTTCGAGACGCGGCGCACGCCGGAGCCGTCCGCATTGACCACGTACACCTGGTAGCTGCCCGACTTCGACAGGGCGATGGCCAGCTTGGTGCCGTCCGGCGACCACGAGGGCGCCGAATTGCTGCCTTTTTCGTTGGCGATCACGCGGCGTTTGCCGGTGACCAGGTCCTGCATGTAGATGACTGGTTTACGGTCTTCGAAGGACACGTAGGCGACGCGGCCGCCGTCGGGCGACCAGGCGGGCGAAATGATCGGCTCGCGGCCGCTGACGGCGACGATTTCGTTCTCGCCGTCGGCGTCGGCCACGGCCAGCGCATACTGGCGCCCGGCCCGGTTTTCTTTGACGTAGGCGATGCGGGTCGAGAAGATGCCGCGCGTGCCGGTCAGCTTTTCGTAGACGTCGTCGGCGATGCGGTGCGCCTGCAGGCGCGTGTACTTCGGCTGGACTTCGCCGCCCAGTTGCGAGAGCTGGGTGCCCTTGACCGTGTCGTACAGTTTATAGCGCACGGCGAAGCGGCCGTCCGGCTGCTTCTGCACGCTGCCGACCACGAGCGCATCGGCGCCGCGCGCCTTCCAGGCGCCGGCATCGATGCTGGCGCTGTCGCTGATGACCTGGCCGGCGTTGATGACCTTGAAGACGCCACTGCGCTCAAGGTCGGCACGGATGATGGCCGAGACCTCGCTCGGGGCCATCGCCTCGTCGGCGAAGGCGGCGACCGCCACCGGGATCTGGTTGCTGCCGACACCGGCGATTTCAACCTGCAGCTGGGCATTGGCCGCCGACCCGATCATCAGGGTGGCGCTGAAGAGTAAATAATGAAGTTTTTTCATGCGTTCTTTTCTCGGCAAAGATTGTTCAGTGCGATCAGTCCAGGTCTTTCATGGAGAAATTGACCACGATAGTGCGCTCCACCGTACCATCTTTTTTCTTTGGAAGTGGTGACGATTTGTTAATACCGCGCTCCACCGCGTCGTCGAACTGCGGCACGCCGCTGCTCTTGGTGAGGCGTACCGACAGGATCTCGCCGGTCGGCAGCAGTTCGACCTTGAACACGACTTTGGGGTTGCCGGGTATGTCAAGACTGCCGGCAAAGGTCGTGTTGCTCTTGATGAGGGCGGTCAGCTTGCCGACATAACCGGCGTCGATCTTCGGTGCGCTCGACTTTTGCGCGCTGCCCGTGCTGCCGGCGGCGCCCATCATGCGCTTGAGCTCGTCGTCGCGCTGCTTGTCGAGCCTGGCCTGGTCGGCCGCTTCCGCCTTGGCCTTCGCGGCTTTTTCGGCAGCGACCTTCTTTTTCTCGGCGTCGGCTGCGAGTTTTTTCTCGGCCTCTTTCTTGTCGAGCTCTTTCTTTTCGAGTTCTTTTTTCTCGGCGAGCTTTTTCTCGAGCGCTTTCTTCTCAAGCAGTTCCTTGGCCTTCAATTCTTCGCCTTCCTTTTTTTCCGCCAGTTCGCGCTTCTCCAGCTCGCGCTGCTTCTTCTGCTCGGCCAGTTTCTTCTCGCGCTCCAGATTGATGTCCGGCGCGGCGGGCTTGACCGGTTCCGGCTCGGCGACCTTCGGCAGTGGCGGCGGTGGCGGCACCGGCGTCGGTTCTGGCTCGCGCACTTCCAGCGGCGGCGGAGGCGGCGGCAGGGCGGGCGCGGCGGCCGACTCGATCTTCATGTCCCAGACTTCGGCCTCGACCGCGGGCGGCTCCGTGTTTTGCCAGCTGATGCCGACCCACAGGAAGGCCAGCAGCAAGGCGTGCACCGCCAGCGCCAGCAGGATCGCGGGCAAGCGGTTCGGTTCCGGAGGCAGCGTGTATTGGCCGTTGAGTGCTGGCTTCATTGCAGACATTGTTCTACTGCGTGGCGAGGCCGACGCGGTTAATCCCCAGCTTCTTCGATGCGGAAATGAGTTCGATCACGTCGGCGTACTTGCTCTCGCGGTCGCCGGCGATCATCACCGGGTAATCCGGATTGTCGGTGTGCAGTTCGCGCAGGCGCGCCAACAGTGCGGCGCGGTCCGGCATCGATTCGGCGGCGAGCGTTTCCTTGCCGCTCACGCCGATCGACAGTGTGGCGTCGGGCTTGACGGTGATGTGGATATAGGTGTCCGGCGGCAGTGCCGATTTCTCGGCGCTCGGCAGGTTCACCACGTTCGGCGTCACGTTGGCCGGCACCGCCATGAAGATGATGAGCAGCACCAGCATCACGTCGATGTAGGGAACGACGTTGATCTCGGACTTCAGTTTGCTGCGGCGTCCGCCGCGCATGCTGCTGGAAAAAGCCATGGTGATCCTCTCGAATCAGCGCGACTGGCGCTGCAGGATGTTCGAGAATTCCTCGACGAAGCTCTCGAAGCGGGTCGCGAGACGGTCGATGTCGTGCGTGAAGCGGTTGTAGGCAACGACTGCCGGAATCGCGGCGAACAGGCCGATCGCGGTGGCGATCAGTGCTTCGGCGATGCCGGGCGCGACAACGGCCAGGGTGGCTTGCTGCACGCTGGCCAGGCCGCGGAAGGCATTCATGATGCCCCAGACGGTGCCGAGCAGGCCGATGTACGGGGACACCGAGCCGACCGAAGCCAGGAAGTTCAGGTGCAGGTCGAGGCCGTCGAGTTCGCGCTGGAAGGCGGCGCGCATGGCGCGGCGCGAGCCGTCGAGCACGGCGCCCATGTCGAGCGCGTCGCGCGAAGCCTGCTTGCCCTTGATGAATTCGCCCATGCCGGCTTCGAAGATGCGGGCCAGCGGACCGCTCTGGTCGCGCTGGGCGGAGGCAGACTGGTGCAGGGTATGCAGGTTGCCGCCGGCCCAGAAGCTGCGCTCGAACTGCTCGGTCTGGCGACGGGCGGCGCGGATGGCGAATAATTTACGGAAGATGTACGACCAGCTGACCACGGACAGCACGAGCAGCAACAGCATGATGAGTTGCACGATCAGGTGCGCGTTGCTGATCAGAGCCAGGAAGGATAGGTCGTGGGTTGGTGTCATCGGGTATTCAGGTTTGTTGAATGGATCAGGCGGCACGCATTTTATCAGCCACGTCGCCGGGTAGCGAGCGCGGCCGTACGCTTGCGATGTCGACGCAGCCGACTTTGACGGTGGCTTCGACCAGCAATAGCTCGCCCTTGTAAGCCTTCTGGGCGAACCGGATCGAGGCGCGCCCGAGTTTTTCGATGGCCAGTGTCAGCCTGATCTCATCGTCGAGGCGTGCGGGCGCATGGTAGTCGATCGATGCGCTTTTCACGACAAAGGCGGCGCCTTCGCGCTCTATCAGTGCGTGTTGATCGACGCCGGCGGCGCGCAGCCATTCAGTGCGCGCGCGTTCGAAAAACTTCAGGTAATTGGCGTAGAACACGATACCGCCCGCGTCTGTATCTTCGTAATAGACGCGAACTGTCCAGTTGAAAAGCGAAGGCATTTTTTCTGCCATAAATGATAATGGGAAACATTTTACGCTATTCGCGTATATGTACGCTAGCGAACAGATTGCCATGGCAGCATGGCGGATGCGTTTTCCAGGAAATCCATGGCGCGCGGCGTAGTAGACGGGAGGCGACGCTGTCAGGACAACAACTGTAACACTTTCTCACAAATGTCGAAGCCAGGGCGCACGGTGTGCTGACGAGGAGAAATTGCCGAAGGGTGGGCGCAACGTGCCCACGAGAACATGTGCCTCATGTCTACGTTTCGCATCGTTCCACGTGGGCCCGGGGCGCCCACCCAACAATTACACGCGCTTGATATTGAAGGGCGCGAACCCCTGGCAGGTCGGCATCATCTCGATGCTGTTGATGTTGATATGCCCGGGCAGCGTTGCGATCCAGTAAGCGGTCTCGGCAATATCCTTAGGCGTCAGTGGCGTCGTCCCTTCATACACTTTCGCCGCGGCCGCGTCGTTGCCATGGAAGCGTACGTTCGAAAACTCGGTGCCGCCGCACAGCCCGGGCGCGAGGTTGGTGGCGCGCACGCCGGTGCCGGCCAGGTCGGCGCGCAGATTGAGCGTGAACTGTTCGACGAAGGCCTTGGTCGCACCGTAGACGTTGCCGCCGGGGTAAGGGTAGTGGCCGGCCACCGAGCCGAGGTTGATCACCAGGCCGCTGCCGCGCTCGACCATCGCCGGCAGCAGTGCGCGCGTCATCGTCACCAGGCCCTTGCAGTTGGTGGCGATCATGGTTTCCCAGTCATCCAGCGGCGCTTCATGGGCCGGCGCGGTGCCGAGCGCGAGGCCGGCGTTGTTGACGAGGACGTCGATCTGGCGCCAGGATTGCGGCAGCATGGCCAGCGCTTCATCGATCGAGGTCTTGTCCGTCACATCCATCGCGATCGGCAGCGCCGACTCGCCGAGTTCGGCCGCGAGCGCCTCGAGGCGTTCCCGGCGGCGCGCCGCCATCACGACCTGGTGGCCGTTGCGAACGAAGGTGCGCGCCATTTCGGCGCCGAATCCGGCGGAGGCGCCGGTGATGAAAACGATCATGGTGGGGTTCCTCGGGTTGGCGGGTGCTTGGTCCGATTGTAGCCGAAATGACCATCTTGCTTTGAGCTTGGGAGCAGTTGCCAGGCTGGCAGCGCTTTCCTTGCCCTAAGCGGGCAGTTCACATACAATCCTGAGTCCATTTATGTCTCACGTAACTGGCGAAAACGCAGCCGCTGTCCTGGCGCTGCGGAAAGGTGGGCACCCACCGGGGAGCGTGAGATTTCATCCGCCGTTCGCCTGGGCAACCGACAATGGGTTCGCGCGCATTTCGTATGGCGTGCTGCGCGCCTGTCGCTTGCCGGCCTCTTGCCGATCCAACACTGCCGTTGTCCGGTTCTCTTATCGATTGGAGTTTTGTTCATGTTTGCAAAAGATCACACGCTGGCCAAGGTTGACCCGGAACTGTGGGGCGCCATCCAGAAGGAGAACACCCGTCAGCAAGACCACATCGAGCTGATCGCGTCCGAGAACTACACTTCGCCGGCCGTGATGGAAGCGCAAGGTTCCCAGCTCACGAACAAGTATGCCGAAGGCTATCCGGGCAAGCGCTACTACGGCGGCTGCGAATACGTCGACGTCGCCGAGCAGCTGGCGATCGACCGTGTCAAGCAACTGTTCGGCGCGGAAGCCGCCAACGTGCAGCCGAATTCCGGCTCGCAGGCCAACCAGGGCGTGTTCTTCGCCATGTTGAAGCCTGGCGACACGATCATGGGCATGTCGCTGGCCGAAGGCGGCCACCTGACCCACGGCATGGCGCTGAACATGTCCGGTAAATGGTTCAACGTCGTCTCGTATGGTTTGACCGCGGAAGAAGACATCGACTACGAGGCCATGGAGCGCCTTGCGCGCGAGCACAAGCCGAAGATGATCATCGCCGGCGCCTCGGCGTTTGCGCTGCGCATCGACTTCGAGCGCTTCGCGAAAGTGGCCAAGGAAGTCGGCGCTTATTTCATGGTCGACATGGCCCACTACGCCGGCCTGATCGCCGCCGGCGAATACCCGAACCCGGTGCCTTACGCCGACTTCGTCACCTCAACCACGCACAAGTCGCTGCGCGGTCCGCGCGGCGGCATCATCCTGATGAAGGCCGAGTTCGAAAAGCAGATCAATTCCGCGATCTTCCCCGGCATCCAGGGCGGTCCGCTGATGCATGTGATTGCCGGCAAGGCCGTCGCCTTCAAGGAAGCGCTCGAGCCCGAATTCAAGGCGTACCAGCAGCAAGTCGTCAAAAACGCCAAGGCCCTGGCCGAGGCGCTGATCGCGCGCGGCCTGCGCATCGTGTCGGGCCGTACCGAATCGCACGTGATGCTGGTCGACCTGCGCGCCAAGGGCCTCACCGGCAAGGAAGCGGAAGCCATCCTCGGCCAGGCCCACATGACCTGCAACAAGAACGGTATCCCGAACGACCCGCAAAAGCCGTTCGTGACCTCGGGCATCCGACTCGGCAGCCCGGCGTTCACGACGCGCGGTTTCAAGGAAGAAGACGCGACCAGGGTCGGCCACCTGATCGCCGACGTGCTGGACAACCCGCACGACGCTGCCACGATCGAGCGCGTGAAGGCGGAAGTGAAGCTGCTGACCGACAAGTACCCGGTGTACGCGGCGTAATCTGACCAGGTAGTTGTAATATGCAGTAAGCTGGCAGGGCGCCTCGACCAGTCGAGCGCTCCGCCGTGCAGCGATTGATGTCCCTTCCCGCACCACCAGCACCATCGGCGCCCATGAAATGTCCGTTCTGCCAGCATGAAGACACCCAGGTCCTCGATACGCGCGTATCCGAGGAGGGCGATGCCATCCGGCGCCGGCGCCGCTGCGCGCGATGCGACAAGCGCTTCACCACCTACGAACGCATCGAACTGTCGATGCCGATCATCGTCAAGAAAAACGGCAGCCGTACCGAGTTCGCCAGCAGCAAGCTGCGCGGCAGCCTGATGCTGGCGCTGCGCAAGCGCCCGGTCTCGGCCGAAGCCATCGACGCCGCCGTCGCCTCGATCCAGGAAAAGCTGCTCACCAGCGGCCGCCGCGAAGTCGACACCGGCCATGTCGGCGAACTGGTGATGCAGGAGCTCAAGCGCCTCGACGAAATCGCCTATATTCGCTTCGCCTCGGTCTATAAAGACTTCAAGGATCTTTCAGAGTTCCAGCAGGCCCTCGCTGAAGTCGGCCATTCCCGTAAATAATCAAGCTTGGTTGGACAGCCCGCGCACGGTTGAGCCAACGCAGGCGAGCACCAAACTGCACTGATAACTTCTCAGCTAGCGCGAATTCGTCGCGCCTGAACTGTGGAGGTGGTCCTTGCTGCGCTGTCGTTCGAGCGGTTTCACGCTGGTCGAGGTGCTGGTCGCCATGCTTGTGCTGGCGCTCGGCGTCATCGGCGCGGCGGCCACGCAGGTCTCGAGCGCGCGCCTGCGCCAGCAGGCGGCGCTCGAATCCGAAGCCGTGCAGCTTGCCGCATCGCTCGGCGCGCGCATGCGCGTCAACGCGGCGCAGATGGCCTTGCCCGACGCATCCAACCTTTACCTCCAGTTCGACTACGACGCGGCCGACGGCAACCCTGCGGCGCCGCCCGTGCAGTGCTTCGGCAGCGCCGATTGCACTGCCGCCCAACTCGCCGCGTTCGACCTGTACGACACGGCGCGCATCGTGCACGCCGCCTTTCCGGGCGGGCGCATTACGGTTTGCCGCGATGCCGGCATCTGGAATGCCGCGCTGCAAGCCTTCGAGTGGACTTGTTCCGGCGGCGCCGATGCGCCGGTCGTCGTCAAGCTGGGCTGGCGCCTGCCGGCGCGGCCGGGCGTATCCCCATCGGATTCAAAACCCCTGCTGGCGATGGTGGTGGCCGGATGAGGGCGCGCCGCTTCCCGCCGCGCGACAAAGGCATGACCCTGGCCGAGCTGCTGGTCGCGCTGGCGCTCGGCCTCGGTGTACTGCTGGCCGGCGGCGTCCTGATGATCGGCGCGAACCGAGCCTATGTCGCCCATGAAGACGCGGCCGCCGTCGACGATGGCGGGCGCTTTGCCCTGGCGTTGATCGGGCGCGCGGTCGGGCAGGGCGCGTTCGTCGACTGGGAACGGCTCGGCGGCGCGGCCCCTGTCAAGGGTGCTCCCGCGCCGCTGGCGGGACTGGACGGCCACTCGCTCGCCAAGACGAGCAACGGCATCGACAACCCGACCGGCATGGCCGTGAATGGCAGCGACGTGCTGGCCATCCGCTACGCCGGCGCGGGCGCGGCGCCTGATGGCGACGGCAGCGTCATCGACTGCGCAGGTTTTCCCGTGCACGAGGCGAAGGAAGGCTGGAGCATCTTCTATGTCGCCCGGAATGGCAATGGCCAGGCCGAGCTGCGCTGCAAATACCGGGGCGCCGCCAACTGGGGCGCGGACGCGATCGTCGCCGGCGTCGACGGGTTCCAGGTGCTGTATGGACTCGATACCGACACGCTGCCGGACGGCATTCCGAACCGCTACGTCAACGCCAGCGCGCTGGCCGCGCTCGACGCCGCGCTGCCGGCCGGGGGCGGCCAGCCGGCGCTGCACGAGAAGACCTGGTGGAAGCGCGTGGCCAGCGTGCAGGTGGCGCTGCTGCTGCATGGTGAGCGTCCCTCGGCCGCACCGATACAGCCGGCAGCCTATGCGCTGTTCGGCCCGGCCTATGCGGCAGCCGATCCCGGCGTGCACTTGACGGCCGCCGACCTGCGCGGCAGCAGCCCGGTGCCGCCGCGCCGCCTGTTCACTGCCGTGTTCGCGGTCGGCGCGGCGCAGCCCTGAGCCGGCCATGCGCGCACCCCTTCGAGCGTGTGAAAAAAGCGTCAGGGCAAGGCGCATCGGCGAAGACAGTACACTCGTACGGCGAGACGAATGCAACGCAGCCTTGGCGATTTTTTCACACGCTCCTCGCGAGCGCGGCGCAGCGCTCGTCACCATGCTGTTCCTGATGCTGGCGCTGCTGATGATGTCGCTGTCCGGCGCGCGCGCCGCGCTGGCGGGCGCCAAGTCGGCGCGCTACGAACGCGACCGCCAGGTAGCGCATGCGGCGGCCGAGGCGGCGCTGGTGGATGCAGAGCGCGACATCGATGGCGCGGCCGGCCCGAGCTCGCCGCGCACCGCGATTCTCGCGGCGCTTGATGCCGGCGCCTTTGCCGAACGCTGCACCGGCAGTGACGAGAAGGCCGGCCTGTGCCGGGCGGCAACCGGCGCCGCGCCGCCCGCCTGGCAGGCGGCCGACCTGCTTGGCAGCGCCGGGGTCGAATACGGCCGCTTCAGCCAGCGCACGCTGCCCACGGGCGCCGCCACGCTGCCGGCCGCCGCGCCGCGCTACCTGATCGAATTGCTGCCCGGCGCCCAGCCGATGTTTCGCATCACCGCGCTGGGCTTCGGGGCCGACCCGGCCACGATCGTCGTCCTGCAGAGTTATTACCGGCGCGCCGCCGGCAGCCAGCCCGGCAAGCGCCTCGGCTGGCGCGAAATCGCCAACTGGCCCGCGCTGCACAAGGCCGCATCCTGATTCCACTTGCCCGAGGAGAGAACAATGGCCGCAGTGCGCGGTTTCACCCTGATCGAAGCGCTGGTCGTGCTGCTCATCATGTCGGTACTGGCCAGCCTGGCCTGGCCCAGCTACGCCGGCTACATGACGAAGACGCGGCGCATGGAAGGCAAGGTGGCCCTGATTGTGGCGCTGCAGCAGCAGGAACAGCACCATGCGCTGCACCACACCTATGTCGCGCATTCCCAGGCCGCGCCGGTGGACGGCCTGCACTGGTGGTCCGGGAATGCGGCGGCAAGCAGCGCCTACGAACTCGATGCCGGCGCCTGCCCGGGGAGCGCGCTGCGCGACTGCGTCCAGTTGCGGGCGCGTCCCGGCACGGCGCATGTCGACGTCGGCTTCAGGGATGACGAATGCGGCACGCTGAGCTTGCGCAGCACCGGCGAGCAGGGCGCCAGCGGCGCATCGCAGCGGTGCTGGCCATGAGGCCGTCACGTGCACGGCGCGGCTTTTCGCTGCCCGAACTGCTCATCGTGACGGCGGTCGCCGCCCTCCTGCTGGGCGTCGCCTTGCCCGATCTTGGAACCCTGCTGCGCGCCCAGCAGCTGCGCACGGCGACGAACGACCTGTTCGGCGCCATCGGCCTGGCGCGGTCCCAGGCGATCGCGCGCAACGCACGCATCACGTTGCTGCCGCGCGACCCGCTCGGCGCCGACTGGACGCAGGGCTGGACCGTGTTCGCCGACCGCGACGGCGACGGCGTGCCAGGCGCCGGGGACGAGATCCTCGCCGTGCACGAAGCGCTGCCCGCCGGGGTGACGGCCGCCTTTGCCTTTACGAGTCCTGCAGCGCCGTATTACATCGCCTACAATGGCGCCGGGCGCAGCTGCAGCGGCAACGGCGCCGCCGCGCGCTGGGGTAGCCTGTCGCTGTTTCACGGCGGTGCGACCCGCCGTATTAAAATCAACATGCTGGGCCGGGCGCGCGCCTGCAATCCCGAGCGCGAAGACAATTGCGACGGCCCCGCGCCATCCTAGACCGATCACGAACGACACACTGTGCAGATCAAATCCGATACCGAAGGCATGGCGCTGGCCCTGGAATGGGCCGCGAAGGGCATGTTCATCACCGCGCCGAATCCGCGCGTGGGCTGCGTGATCGTGCGCGATGGGGACGTCATCGGCGCCGGCCATACCCAGCCCGCCGGCCAGGCCCATGCCGAAATCCAGGCCCTGCGCGACGCGGCCGCGCGCGGCAATGACGTGCGCGGTGCGACTGCCTATGTCACGCTGGAGCCCTGCAGTCATTACGGCCGCACGCCGCCGTGCTCGAACGCGCTGATCGACGCTGGACTTGGGCGCGTGGTGGCGGCGATGGGCGACCCGAATCCGCTTGTGGCCGGGCGCGGCATGGCGCAGCTGGAAGCGGCCGGCGTTGCCACCGCTTCCGGCCTCATGGCCGCGGCGGCGTATGAACTCAATATCGGCTTCTTTTCGCGCATGCGCCGTGGCCGGCCGTGGGTGCGCCTGAAAACGGCGGCCAGCCTGGACGGCATGACGGCGTTGGACAACGGCGAGAGCCAGTGGATCACCGGGCCTGATGCGCGCCAGGATGGCCACGCCTGGCGTGCCCGCGCCTGCGTGATCCTGACCGGCATCGGCACCGTCAAGGCGGACGACCCGCAACTGACCGTGCGCGGCGTCGACACGCCGCGCCAGCCGCGCCGCGTGATCGTCGACAGCCGGCTCGACATCGGCCTCGATGCACGCATCCTGCAGGGCGCGCCGTGCTGGATCGTGGCGGCGCAGCGCGACGCGCAGAAGGAAGCAGCGCTGCGCGCGGCGGGGCACGAGGTGATCCTGCTCGCCAACGGCGCCGGCAAGGTCGATCTGGCGGCGCTGATGCTGGAACTGGGCCGGCGCGAGATCAACGAAGTGCACGTCGAAGCGGGCGCGAAGCTGAATGCCTCGCTGGTGCGCGAAGGCTGTGTCGACGAACTGCTGGTCTACCTCGCCCCCAGCCTGATCGGGGCCGGGCAGGGCATGTTCGCTCTGCCGCCTCTGGCGCACCTGGCCGATAAGCTCGCGCTGGACTTTCACGATATCGCCAGGGTCGGCGCCGACCTGCGCATTCTGGCGCGCTTCACCACCAAACAATCAACCTGAAGGAAAGCTGCATGTTTACTGGAATCGTCGCCGCCGTCGGCAACATCAACTCGGTCTCCCCGCAGGCGGGTGGCCTGGACGCGGGCGTACGCCTGCAGATCGACGCCGGCGGCCTGCCGCTGCTCGATGTCGCACTGGGCGACTCGATTGCCATCAACGGCGCCTGCATGACGGTCGTCGAGAAGACCGCGTCGAGCTTCTCGGTCGACGTCTCGCGCGAAAGCCTGAACAAGACCGTGGGACTGGGTGCTCCCGGCGAAGTCAACCTGGAAAAGGCACTGACCCTGGCCGAGCGCCTGGGCGGGCATCTGGTGTCGGGCCACGTCGACGGCCTGGGCACGGTGCACAGCTTCGCGCCGGTGGGCGAATCGTGGGAGCTGGTCATCGACGCGCCGCAGGAACTGGCCAAGTTCCTCGCCTACAAAGGCTCGATCGTGGTCAACGGCGTGTCGCTGACGGTGAACCGGGTCGAGGACCTGGCGCTGGACGAAGGCAGGGTCTGCCGCTTCTCGATCAACCTGATCCCGCACACGATCGAAGTCACCACGCTCAAGCACCTGCATGCCGGCGCGCAGGTGAACCTGGAGATCGACCTGATCGCGCGCTACGTCGAGCGCATGCTGTCGGCCACTGCCGCCGCCAGGTAAGCAACACGGGGTCGCCCGCCCCCGTGTTGCTTACCTGTCGTTTGCATGCTGCAAACACACCGGAATCTTTCGTTGAAGTAGCAATGCAAGTTACTGAAAGTACAAGACATGTTGGCGGGTAACCATTTTTTGTCGCCAGCTACCTCATTCTGTGCAGCAAGCGCGTCCCAGCGCCTGTGTCAGCGCTGTACCAACACGACTTGCATCGCGCTCATCGTAAAGAATCGATTCGACCCGCCATGGACAATTTGCGCCGTGCCGTCTGGATTGCCGCCAGCATCCTGGCATTACCTTCCCACGCCCAGGGAACCGATCCGGACGATATTGCCGGCCTGAGCCTGGAGGACTTGCCTCCGGCGTCGGCCTGGCAAGCGCCGGGCCGGACGGTCATGGCCATGCGAGCCTGACGAAGCCGTACCGGGTCGGCGAGCTCGAGGACATACTGCGCGGCGCCACCGCCTGGGGGCCACTCCCGCGCCCCGGCTCCGGTTACTCCGCGCTGCTCACCGCCGCGCCCTGCGGCGCCGCGTCGCCGGCACACGCCGGTGCCGGCGGCTCGCGCCGCAGCCCGAAGCGGGCCATGGCGTCGGCCGTCGACGGCCGGTGCAGCGCCACGAGCTTGTGCGCAATGTCGCCGATCGAATCGGACATCCTTGCCCGGTTCAGGTTGCCCAGCACGGTGAGCGCCGGCGCGCTGTCCACGCCGTTATTGAGCTTTTCCATGAACTGGTCGGCTTTCATGACGCGCGCGCTGTCGAAGCGGCGCGGGCGGTCGATGCGCGCGTTCGGGGCCAGCAGCACCAGCGTGTCGACCGGCGCATCGTCCAGCCCGAAGGGCTCGAGCGCGTCGCGCAGCACCGAGACCTGGCGCGCCAGCGCGTCCAGCGGCGAGGGCATCGGCGCGAGGCTGCCGGTAGCCTCGTTCCAGCGCAGGAAGTCGCCGTCCTCGGTGATTTTCAGGCCGTGCGCGAAGTGCCTGGTGTCGAGCAGGTAGAAGCGGCGCGAGCGATGGATCAGCACGTGGTCGATCTGCGCCGCCGTGCCGTCGTTCGACATCAGCCGCAGGTCGTGCACGACCGCCGTGCGGGTCGAGTCCTTCAGGTACACGTCGATCAGGCCGGTCGCCTCGCGCTCGGCCGTGATCCCGGCGCGCATCATGCGCAGCTCGCGTTCGATCAGGGGCCGCTTGTCGGGGCCGGCCAGCGCCAGCATGCGCTGCAAAATCGCGACGACCGGCAACTTGTTGTCGCTGTCCTTGTAGATCATTGTCAACTCCTGCTGAGGTCGAGGGCGCCTGACAAAATCATCATGGCTGCGTTGCAGCTCCTTGCTCCGACGGTTTTGTCAGGCGCCCTAACTCTAGCTCTGCGTCAACGATCCGCCACCGTTTTACTTAAGTACAAGCAAGATTATTCCTCCTGCATGCAAGTTGTTGCGCTACGGACTCAGGTAAATGGGCGTAGACTGCGCTGCAAAACAAACATGAGCTTGCGCGCAGCGCGCGGCGGGCCATCACCAGGAGAAGAGATGATCGTCACGGACCTGTTGCCACGGGCCGCGCTGGCGGCCGCCCTGCATCGTCGTGCGCGACGCCGCCAGCGGCAGGATCACGGCCCAGTACGATCCGTGCGCCACCTGTACCTATGATTTCCCGGCCTGGTCGCCGGACCGCCAGGCGCTCGCCTTCATCGGCGCCGCCCCCGCGGCGGGCAGCGCAACCCTGTGGGTGGCGCGCGGCGGCAGCATGACGGCGGCGGCCGTCGTCAAGGGCGTGGCCAGTACCGCACGCCGCTCGACGTCACGCCGGACTATGCGGGTTCGTTCAATGGCCTGGCGTGGAAGGGCGACAGCCTGCTGGCGTCGAGCCTGCAGGGCAGCGAGATGGCGGTGGTTGCGATCGACCCGTTGGCGCGCAGCGCACGCACGCTCTGGAGCGGCGCGGTGACGGCGAACGGCTCGCCCGACGGGCGCATCGTGTTCAGCGCCGACGGCGCCGCGGCCGTCTCGGTGCACGAAACCTGCGAGCAGGCGCCGCGCATCGTTGCCGGCCGCCTGCCGCTGCTCGCGCCGATCACGCGCGACAACGACGCCTTCGCGCCCCAGGTATCGAGCCGCAGCCTGAGCTGGACCAACGAAGGCATGCGCAGCCAGGGCTGGCTGATCGGCCCGGCGCAGCCGCAGGCGGGCAAGAAGCACCCGATGATCGTGCTGGTGCATGGCGGGCCGGCCTCGGCGGCGACGCCGCGTTACGTCGCCCCTGGCGACGCGGGCAACCCGCTGGTGCGCGCACTGACCGCGCGCGGCTACTACGTGTTCCAGCCGAACCCGCGCGGCAGCTATGGGCAGGGCCTGGCCTTCACCATGGCCAACCGGCGCGACTTCGGCGGCGGCGACTGGCGCGACATCCTGGCCGGGATCGATGCCGTGATCAGGGAGGCGCCCGTCGACGGCGAGCGTCTCGGCCTGATGGGCCACTCCTACGGCGGCTTCATGACGATGTGGGGCGTCACCCACAGCAAGCGCTTCAAGGCGGCGGTGGCCGGCGCCGGCATCGCCAACTGGATCAGCTACTACGGCCAGAACGGCATCGACCAGTGGATGGTGCCCTTCTTCGGCGCCACCATGTACGACGACCCGGCCATCTACCGCGCGGCCTCGCCGATCGAATCGATCAGGCAGGCGACGACGCCAACCCTGCTGTACGTGGGCGAACGCGACGTCGAGACGCCGGCGGTGCAGTCGATGGAGTTCTGGCACGGCCTGCGCGCCATGGGCACGCCGACGGCGCTGGTGATCTACGACGGGGAAGGGCATGCGATTCGCAAGCCGGAGCATCAGCTGGACCAGCGCAGGAGGACGGTGGAGTGGTTCGAGAAGTATTTGAAGTAGTGGGGTGGGCGCTGCGCGCCCACGCGGTACGGGCGTGTCACCCGGACGGCGGCGGTGGAACATCGCCCGCCACCGTGTCCCTTTGGGCACGGAGTGCCCACCCTGCGGTTAATCCTTCGCCGCCGTGGTGTGCACCGGCGCCGCTTTCTTCTCCGGATACAGCACCACCTGCACGTAATTCTCCGTATTCAAATAACGCCGCGCCGCGTCCTGGACGTCGGCGCCGGCCAGGGCCTTGACCCGCTCCTCGAGCGTGAGGATCGTCGCCGGGTCGGTGCCGTCGAGCAGCGACGACTGGATGCGCCCCAGCCAGTAGCCGTTTTCGCGCAGCGCGCGGCGGTAGTTCTGGATCCAGTTCTGCTTGACCTTGGCCAGGTCGGCCGCGCTCGGGCCCTCGCGCTTGAGGCGTTCGAATTCGGCGAAGGTGGCGGCCAGCACCTTGTCGACGTTCTCGGGGCCGGTTGGCAGCGTCACGGCCAGCGAGTAATGGCCGTAGGGGATGCGGCCCAGCTGCGCGCTCGCGCTGCCGCCATAGATCAGCGAGAGCTGTTCGCGCAGCACCTCGATGATGCGGATGTTGAGCACTTCGACCAGCGCCTGCAGGCGCATCTGCTCGGCCTGCGAGAAGGCGGCTTCGCCGGTGAAGGTCAGCGAGATCGTGCTTTTGGGTTCGCTGCCGCTGTGGACGCTGCGCTTGACCACGCCCTTCACCGGACGCAGGCCGACGTCGCGCCAGGCGGTCGGGATGTCGGGCGTCGGCAGGCTGCCGAGGTAGGTGGCCAGCAGCGGCTTGATGTTGACCGGGTCGAAACTGCCGACCAGGATGAAGGTGAGGTCCTTGGCGCTCGAGAAGCGCTCGCGGTAGATCGCGATGCTGCGGTCGAGGTTGATCTGGCCGAATTCCTCGGGACGCAGCGGGCGCGGCGTGCGCGGGTGGTTGCCGTAGATCGTCGCGACCACGGTGTCGCCAAAGCGCGCGCCCGGCTGGGCCAGGCGGTTGCGCGCCGCCTCGACCTGCTTGCCGATGAAGGACTTGAACAGGTCTTCGTCGCGCCGCACGGCGTCGAAGCGCAGCCACAGGAGCTGCAGCATGGTGTCGATGTCGGTCGCGCCGGACGAGGCGCCCAGCACTTCGCTGTAGGCGGCCACGCCCATCGTCACCGCGGCGGCCTTGCCGGCCAATACCTTGGACAGGTCGAGCGGCGAATAGTCCTTCAGGCCCATGCTGGCGACGATCGCATTGGCGTAGCGGGCGTGCAGGATGTCGGCGTCGCCGTACAGGCTCTGGCCGCCGAAGCGCGCCGCGCTCATCACGACCTGGTCGTTGCGGAAGTCGGTCGGTTTCAGGATCACCCTGACGCCGTTCGAAAGTAGCAAATGGGTCAGCCCGAGCGCCTTGTCCTGCGATTCGGAGACGATGCTGCCGGCCTTTGGCGGCGCGGCCATCAGCTGCGTGCCCAGCGATTTTTCGCCGTAGGGCTCGACTTCGGCCTGTTCGGCCGCGGCCAGCGCCGCCAGCAGCTCCGCGCCTTGCGGGACTGGCGTGTCGCCGCGTCCGATGCCGGTATAGATCACCAGCTTGCCGGAGTTGGTGGGAATCGTGCGCCGCGCGTAGGCGTTGATCTCGTCGAGCGTCACGCCGGGCAGCATCTCGGTGGCGTAGCCGTATTCGGCGGCGATGCCGGGAATCGGTTCCTGCTGCAGGAAGTGGCGCAGGTATTCGGCCACATAGGCACTCGAATTGGTCTTGTCGCGTTCGTTGTAGGTGCGCTCGACATTGCGCAGCATGTTCTTCCTGGCTCGATCGAGTTCGGCTTGCCCGAAGCCGTAGCGGCGCACGCGCTCGTTCTCGCGCACCAGGGCAGTAATCGCTTTCGGCGCGCCGCCGGGGCCGATGGTGGCGCTGGCATTGAAGGATTTGTAGAAGGGCGTGAGCTTGCCGAGCGCACTGCCGCCGCGCAGGAAGGGCGGCTCGGGCAGTTGCGACAGCTCCTGCAGGCGCGCGCCCAGCATGCTCGAAAACAGTCCCTCGACCAGCTGCTCGCGGTAGCCCCGCAGCGTATCGGGCTCGCGTACCGGCTGCACCGGGTAGCGCACCAGGATGGTGTTGCCGCCGGCTTCCTTGTCGGTGACGACGACCGCCTCGGTCTCTTCGCGGCGCGGGATCTCGGCGTAGACGCGCGCACGCGCGGGCGTGGGATTCTTCAGGTGCGAGAAGTGCGTCTTGACCAGTTGTTCGATCGTCTTCGGATCGACGTCGCCGACCGCCACCACCGCCATCAGGTCGGGCCGGTACCAGTCGCGGTAATAGCGGCGCAGCGCGTCGGGCGTGAAGTTGCGCAGTACTTCTTCCTTCCCGATCGGCAGGCGCTCGGCATAGCGCGAGCCGTTGAAGATCTTGGGCCAGACCTGTTTGCCGATGCGGTCGCCCGCACCTTTGCCGAGCCGCAGTTCCTCGAGCACGATGCCGCGCTCTTTTTCGATGACGGCGTCCTCGAAGGCCAGGCCATGCGCCCAGTCTTCCAGCACCAGGAAGGCCTGCTTGAGGTTTTCCGGGCGGTCGAGCGGGATCGGCAGGACGTAGACGGTTTCGTCGAACGAGGTATAGGCGTTCAGGTCCGCCCCGAATTTGACGCCGATCGATTGCAGGTAGCCGACCAGCTCGTGCTTCTTGAAGTTGGCCGAGCCATTGAAGGCCATGTGCTCGACGAAATGGGCGAGGCCGCGCTGGTCCTCGTCCTCGAGGATCGAGCCGGCCTTGACGACCAGGCGCAGTTCGAGCTTGCGTTCGGGGCGGCTGTTCTTCTGGATATAGTAGGTCAGGCCGTTGGCGAGTTTGCCCACCTTGACCTGCGGGCCGACGGGAATCGGCGCGTCGAGTGTCAGCGCGGCGGCGGCGACAAAGGACTGCGACAGGAGGACCAGCACCAGGCAGGCGTTGCGGACAAGGCGGATAAACATCGGGGTTTCCGTTGAAAGGCGGCGAGCGGCCATTCTACCGCCCGCCGTGCCTCATGTGGACAGACTCAGACCACCACGCGCCCCGCCTGCAGCAGCACTTCCATCTCGCGTGCCGGCAGCGGCTGGCTGTACAGGTAACCTTGCAGCACCTCGCAGCCGATCTTGCCCAGGTAGTCGCGCTGCGCCAGCGTTTCGACGCCTTCGGCCACCACCTTCAGCGACAGGCCTTCGGCCAGCGCGATCGTGGCCTGGGCGATGGCCGCGCTGCGCGGGTCGGTCGTGATGTTGCGCACGAACGCCTGGTCGATTTTCAGCTTGTCGAGCGAGAAGCGCGACAGGTAGCCGAGCGAGGAGTAGCCGGTGCCGAAATCATCCAGCGACAGCGACACGCCCATCGCGCGCAGCTCAGCCAGCTGGGCTTCGGCCGCCGTGGTGTCGCCCATCATGACGCTCTCGGTCAGCTCGACCTCGAGATAACGCGCCTCCAGCCCCGACTCGGCCAGTGCCGCGCGCACCACGGCGGGCACGGTGCCGGCCTTGAACTGATGCGCCGAGACGTTCACCGCCACCGGCACGCAGGGCAGGCCCGCATCCTGCCAGGCCTTGTTCTGCAGGCAGGCCTGGCGGATCACCCAGTCGCCGATCGGGAGGATCAGGCCCGTGTCCTCGGCCAGCGGAATGAAATCGGCCGGCGAGACGCGGCCCAGTTCCGAACTGTGCCAGCGCAGCAGCGCTTCCATGCCCAGCAGCTGGCCATCGGCGCGCGCCACCTGCGGCTGGAAGTGCAGCGCCAGTTCGGCCTGGCCGATGGCCCGGCGCAGGCGCGTTTCCAGGGCCAGCCAGCGCATCGCCTGGGCGTTCATTTCGCCCTTGAAGAAGCGGAAGCCGTTGCGGCCGGCGTTCTTCTGGTGGGTCAGCGCCGCGTCGGCCGCTTTCAGGAGGTCGCCCGGCACGTCGCCGTCGCGCGGGAACACGCTGATGCCGATACTGCCGGTGACGACCACGTCGTGGCCGTCGACCGAATGCGGCTGGGCGACTGCCTCGATCAGGCGCTGCGCCTTGAGGATGATGTCTTCGGTGTCCTCGCAGCTGGCGAGCAGCACGAATTCGTCGCCCGACAGGCGCGCCACGGTATCGGCGGGACCGGCGATGGCGCTGGCGCGGCGCGCCACTTCACGCAAGAGCGCGTCGCCTGCCGCATGCCCCAGGCTGTCGTTGATGCGCGAGAGGCGGTCGACGTTCACCAGGAGCAGCGCCAGCTGGCTGCCGTCGCGCCGCGCCGCCGCGATCGACTGCTGCAGGCGGTCGTGGAATAGCGAGCGGTTCGGCAGCAGGGTCAGGGCATCGTGATTCGACAGGAAATCGAGCTGGTTGTGGGCCGCTTTCAGGGCCGACAAATCGGTCGAGACCGAGACATAGGCGGTCAGTTTGCCATCCGCGTCGCGCACGGCGCTGATGCTCATGCGCTCGGGGTAGACCTCGCCATTCTTGCGCCGGTTCCAGATCTCGCCGCGCCATTGGCCATCTTCCTCGAGCTCACTCCACATGGCGCGGTAGAAGGGCCCTTCGTGGCGGCCCGAGCGCAGCAGGCGCGGGTTCTTGCCGATGACGTCCTGCTCGCGCCAGCCGGTGATGTGCTCGAACGCGGGATTGACGGCGACGATGTTGGCGCAGGCGTCCGTCATCATGATGCTTTCCTGGGTGCTGGCGAAGACCTGGTGCGCCAGTTCCAGGCGCTGTTCGCTCTCGCGCAGCGCGGCGTCGGCTTCGGCGCGCGCGGTCGCTTCCAGCTGCAGCTGGGCCGCGTGGCGCTGCACCACGCCATACAGGTTCAGGCTTTTGTAGGCCACCGCCAGGTGCGCGGCCAGGACCGAGGCCCAGCGCTCGTCCTCTGGCGAGAAGGGCGCGGCGCTCGGGGCGCGCACGAAGTACAGCCAGCCGTAGAGGTTGCGCAGGCAGCGCACCGGCAGGCCCATGAAGGATCCGCAGCGCGGCAGGCCGGGCGGCAGGGTGCCGAGCAGCGGGTCGCCCTCGGCCAGCACCAGTGCCTGGCGCGCTTGCAGCAGGGCGCCGGGCAGGCGCGTGCCGGTCGCATGCGGCAGCAGGAGGGCAGGGTCGAGGCCACGCCCATTCATGTGGCAGACCGTGCGTTCGTCGTTGTCGAGCAGGCAGATCGCCAGCTGGTCGGCGTCGAGGATGCGCGCCGCGAACTCCAGCAAGACGTTGACCAGGCCTTCCACCTGGCGCTCGCCGGCCAGGTGCAGGGAGAGTTCTTCGAGCGCGCCCAGGCGCAGGCCGAGGCGGTTGTCGTCGGCGGGCGCGGCCGGGACGGGCGCGCGGAAGGTCTCCTCCGGCGCGGTGTCGATGGCGCGCGCAGCGCGCAGCGCGGTGCCCTGTGCCGCCGCAGCCGACAGGCCAAGTTCGGCATTGACCGCGGCCATGATGTCCTGCGGGTCGGATGGTTTACTCAGCACGGTCTGCACGCCGCAGCTGCGCGCCATTGCCACCGTCTCGCGCTCGGCATACACGGCGGAATAGAAGATCACGCGGGTGGCGGCCAGTGCGCGATCGGCGCGCAGGCGCTGGACGAATTCGTAGCCGTCCATGGTCGGCATCAGGATGTCGGTGATGATCAGGTCGGGGCGCTCGGCGCGCACCAGCTGCAGGGCGCAAGCGCCGTCTTCGGCTTCGAGCAGCCGGTGTTCGGTAAAGCCCAGCAGCGCCATCAGGTAGGCGCGGTTGCTCGGGCGGTCATCGACGATGAGGATGGTGGCCATCAGCGGATCACGCGGGCTGCGGCGGTAAACTGAAGGACAAGTTTCGGTAACAGCATGAAAACTCCATGAATCCGCCGGCGGCAGCTCACCGGCACGTTAAACCTGACTGTTGTCAATCATAGACCAGTCAATGTCGCAAACATCACATAGTTGCATAGTAAAACATAATAATTAACAATTGTTTTTGAACAAAAGCATTTTGTTGCCTTGGCGCAACGTTCGCAGTGTTCAATGACGACTCGCGGGTAAAATTGTGCTGCCGAGTTCCATGCATCGACTCGGTCGGAAGCCGGTAAATCCTTTAAAATAGCGGATTACGCACGCTGCGTCACCGTTTCAAGGAAATCCGCATGTCTATCTCCAGCACCCAGGAAATCGTTGCCGAACTTCGCGCCGGCCGCATGGTCATTTTGGTCGACGAAGAAGACCGCGAAAACGAAGGCGACCTGGTCCTGGCGGCGGACTTCGTTACCCCCGAGGCGATCAATTTCATGATCCGCCACGCGCGCGGCCTGGTCTGCCTGACGCTGTCCCAGGAAATCTGCGACCGCCTGGCGCTGCCAATGATGACGAGCCGCAACGGCACCTCGTTCGGCACCAATTTCACGGTCTCGATCGAAGCGGCTGAAGGCGTGACCACCGGCATCTCGGCGGCCGACCGCGCACGCACGATCCAGGTGGCCGTCGCCAGGAACGCGAAAGCGGACGACCTGGTGCAGCCGGGCCACATCTTCCCGCTGCGCGCGGTCAAGGGCGGCGTCCTGATGCGCGCCGGCCACACCGAAGCGGGCTGCGACCTGACCGAAATGGCGGGCCTGTCGCCGGCCTCAGTGATCTGCGAGATCATCAAGGAAGACGGCACCATGGCGCGCCTGCCGGACCTGATCGAGTTCGCCAAGGAACACAACCTGAAAATCGGCACGATTGCCGACCTGATCCATTACCGCAGCGAGAACGAGAGCCTGGTCGAGCGTGTTGCCGAGCGCATCCTGAATACCGCCCACGGCGAATTCCAGCTGGTCGCGTACCGCGACAAGCCGAGCGGCTGCGCCCACCTGGCGATGGTCCATGGCGAACTCAAGCGCGATGTCGAAACCCTGGTGCGCGTGCACCAGCCGGTGTCGATCCTCGACGTGCTCGAACACCGCGCCACGACCCACTCCTGGACCATGGCTTCGGCGATGGAAGCGATCAAGAAGAGCGAATCCGGCGTCGTCGTGCTGCTCAATTGCGGCGAGACGGCCGAGCAGCTGTTCGCGCAGTTCAGTTCGCTTGACGGGCCGGGTGCGCGCCCGACCGGCCGCGCCGCGACCATGGACCTGCGCACCTACGGCATCGGCGCCCAGATCCTGAAGGAACTGGGCGTGGGCAAGATGAAGCTGCTGGCCAACCCGCGCAAGATGCCGTCGATGACGGGCTTCGACCTGGAAGTGACCGGGTACATCGCGAATCCGTCGGCCTGACGCGGTACTATTTACATTATTCATACGAACACATTAAGAAGAGGGCAGCCATGACGGTAGGAACTTATGAAAGCAACATGACAGGCGAGGACCTGCGCATCGGGATCGTGCAGGCGCGCTTCAATGCCGACGTCGGGCATGGCCTGCTGTCGTCCTGCCTGGCCGAGCTGAAACGCATGGGCGTGGCCGACGAAGACATCCTGCACGTGACCGTGCCGGGCGCGCTGGAAGTGCCGCTGGCCCTGCAAAAGATGGCCGAGACCCAGCAGTTCGACGCCCTGATCGCGCTCGGCGCCGTCATCCGCGGCGAAACCTACCATTTCGAGCTGGTGGCGAACGAGTCGGGCGCCGGCATCACCCGCATTGGCCTGGACTATGGCATTCCGATCGCCAACGCGATCCTGACCACCGAGACCGACGAGCAGGCCGAAGTGCGCATGGCGGAAAAGGGCGCCGACGCGGCCAAGGTTGCGGTCGAGATGGCCAACCTGCTGCTGGCGCTGGAAGAGCTGCACCCCGAGGAAGAAGAAGAGTAAGAAGGACGACCATGAACGACAAGACCACCCACGCCAACCCGAGCAAGAACCGCACCCCGCGCCACCGCGCGCGCGAGTTCGCGCTGCAGGGCCTGTACCAATGGCTGCTCAATAACGAGCCATCGTCGCAGGTGGCCAGCAACATCCGCGCCGCCCACGGCTTCGACAAGGCCGACGGCGAGTATTTCTCGACCCTGCTCAACGGTACGATCACGACCTCGGTCGCGCTGCGCGACATGATCGCCCCGCTGATCGACCGCACCGTCGCCGAACTCTCGCCGATTGAACACGGCGTGCTGCTGCTGGGCGCTTTCGAGCTGAAGAACCAGCCGGACATCCCGTACCGCGTCGTCATCAACGAAGCGGTCGAGCTGACCAAGTCCTTTGGCGGCATCGACGGCCACAAGTACGTCAACGGCGTGCTCGACAAGCTGGCCCAGCAGCTGCGCCCGGAAGAAGTCGGAGCCGACGCGCGACGCTGATCTCTATCTATATAGTAGCGCTGGCGAAAAGAGCCACCGATGCTGAGAAGCGCGGTGGCTTTTTTGTTGCTGTGGAGAGTATCCTCGGCCCCCACCTTACGCGAGCGCCACAGGTAAGCGCAAGCGTCCCGGCATTCGTGGAGCGTGTGAAAAAATCGCCGTGGCGGCGTTGCATTCGTCGCGCCCTACTAGCGTACTGTCTTCGCGGTCCGCCGATGCGGCGATGCGCCTTCCCCTGACGGGTGTTCACACGCTCGTAGGGTGGAGTCAGGAGTCCCCTGCATTGATCTTGACGCACCCGATTCGCCCACAAAAAAAGCCACCGCAAGCGGTGGCCAGGTGACGCGAACGTCCTGTGCGAAACAATTTACAGCGTCGCCAGCGCTTCCGTATGCGGCTCGGCGACCGCTGCTGGTTCCTCGGCCTTCGGTGCCGCAGGCGCCGCCGGGGCTGTTTTGACGACCATCTGGCTTGGGGGTGCCGAGTTGGTGGTCGGGACCTTCTTGCCGCCGGCAACTTGCTTCAGGCGATGGTATTCCGCCAGCACCTTGGCGCCGTAGCCGGAATCGCTGGCCATGTCGGCTGCACCGACATAGGTTTTCAGCCCGCCTTCGACGGAACCGGTGCGCTTCACGTAATCCTTCAGGATTTGTGCGCCGACGCGGATATTCGCGACAGGATTCAATGCAGCCTGGGCGCCGCCGACTTCCTGGAACTTGTCGTGGTGGACCTTCGCCATGACCTGCATCAGGCCCTTGGCGCCCATCGGGCTTTCCGCGAAGGGATTCAGGCCCGACTCGATGGCCATCACGGCCAGGATCAGCAGCGGATCGAGCTTGATCTCGTGGGCCGTCATGTAGGCCGTCGAGACGAGCATGTTGGCCGCGTCGCCGGCGACCCGGTAGCGCTTGGCCAGCCAGGACGTAACGTGCTGCTGCTGCTTGCTGTTGCCGAGGTGCTTGACCTCGAGCTGGTGTGGCGTGGTGTCCAGCGCGACATCCTGGGCCGGCGCTGGGGTAGCGGTCGCGATGACGGCACCAACGGGTGCGGGGGCGACGGATTCCGGGTACAGCAGCTCGGATACTTTTTTGGCTGCGCCTGGATTCGTGTAGAGCAGGGCCAGTACCGCCACTGCCGAGAGACCGAACACGGTCAACGTGTGTTGCATTGTGGTCAACAGACCACGTACCGTTTTTGTCACTTGTGAAAACGTGACTGGCTGGCTGGCCATGGATAGGACGAGCTTTGCGCTCGTGCCGATGAAACGATTGCTCATCGAAGTCCCCTTTGTCGCGGCGAAAAGGATCCCGTCGTGGCGCACTAAGCGCTACGGAGGTACCAATGCCGTGCATCAGAAAAATCGTCAGGGCCTCCAAATGTGGAAGGCCAAAACGCCGTCATTGCTTTGCTTCAGCTGGCCGGTGCCCGAGGGGGACGGTCCAGTGGCTCAACAACTGTGTCGGGGGTTCAGGCAGAAGCCTGGAGGAAACACTCCTTAAAAATGTCGTTGGGGCCCCGACCCCGTGGAGTTATGAGAGCGGCTACAATCTGCTTTCAAAATGGCCGTCTCATCAAGTAGGTGCGATTGTAGGAGGTCGTTTATACCAAGTCAATACTAGCACGACTGCGCGTTATTACTTTTAGATCTGACTTTTTCTGTCTAGCTCAGCAATACCTTGCCAAATCAAACACTTGGCGGCGCACTTTGATTAACCTCAAGCAATCGAAAAAACAAGCAAAACTTGATGAAATATTCAGATCTTCGGGATTTTATGTCCCAACTGCAACTAAATGGCGACTTAAAGCGTGTAACTGCTCCGGTTTCGCCGTATCTCGAGATGACGGAAGTGTCCGATCGCGTCCTGCGCGCCGCCGGACCGGCGCTGCTGTTCGAAAATCCGACCGGGTACACGATTCCTGTGCTGGCCAACCTGTTCGGCACGCCCGAGCGCGTGGCGCTGGGCATGGGCGCCGACAGCGTGACCGAACTGCGCCGCATCGGCCATGTGCTGGCACGCCTGAAGGAACCGGAACCGCCGCGCGGCTTCAAGGACCTGATGGGACTCGGCTCGCTCGTGAAGGCCGTCTGGGACATGGCGCCGAAGGAAGTCAAGGGCGCCGCCTGCCAGGAAATCGTCTGGGAAGGCGATGACGTCGATTTAGGACGCCTGCCGATCCAGCATTGCTGGCCGGGCGACGTGGCTCCCCTCATCACCTGGGGCCTGGTCATTACCAAGGGCCCGAACAAGAAGCGCCAGAATCTCGGCATCTACCGCCAGCAGGTGTTATCACGAAACAAGGTCATCATGCGCTGGCTGGCGCACCGCGGCGGCGCGCTCGACTTCCGCGAGCATGCCATCGCCAAGCCGGGCCAGCCGTATCCAGTGGCCGTCGCACTGGGCGCCGATCCGGCCACCATCCTGGGCGCGGTGACGCCGGTGCCCGACAGCCTGTCGGAATACCAGTTCGCCGGCTTGCTGCGCGGCCAGCGCACGACGCTCACCAAAGCCATCGGCAGCGAATTGCGGGTGCCGGCCTCGGCCGAGATCGTGTTGGAAGGCCATATCTATCCGGACGCGAGCCACCCGTCGGGCTTCGAGCATGCGATGGAAGGCCCGTATGGCGACCACACCGGCTACTACAACGAGCAGGACAGCTTTCCGGTCTTCACCATCGACCGCATCACCATGCGGCGCGATCCCATTTATCACTCGACCTACACCGGCAAGCCGCCCGACGAGCCGGCCGTGCTGGGCGTGGCGCTGAACGAAGTCTTCATTCCGCTGCTGCAAAAGCAGTTCAGCGAGATCACGGACTTTTATTTGCCGCCGGAAGGCTGCAGCTACCGCATGGCCGTGGTGCAGATGAAGAAGCAGTACGCGGGCCACGCCAAACGCGTCATGTTCGGAGTCTGGAGTTTCTTGCGCCAGTTCATGTATACGAAGTTCATCGTGGTGGTCGACGAAGACGTCGACGTGCGCGACTGGAAGGAAGTCATCTGGGCGATTACGACCCGGGTCGATCCGATGCGCGACACGGTGCTGGTCGATAACACGCCGATCGATTACCTCGACTTCGCCTCGCCGGTCAGCGGTCTGGGCAGCAAGATGGGCATCGACGCCACCAACAAGTGGCCGGGCGAGACGAACCGCGAATGGGGAACGCCGATCACGATGTCGCCGGAGGTCAAGCAGCGGGTCGACACGATCTGGCAGGAACTGGGTATCTGAGGAGGCGCTGCTTCGCTGGTTTCTCGCTAGAATAAAACGGCGCCACAAGACACGTGGCGTCGGTTATAATGCGGTCTGGCGGGCCCCTGCGCATTGTGGCATGGTTTACCTGGTCAGGTCGGGAACGAAGCAGCCAAAGCCGTTCACCGCAAGTGCCGCAGATCAGGCTCGCCTCCTTCGTTTTACCTCTCCTCTTGTTGCTTCCCTGATGTGCTGGCGCGCGCGCCTGGTGCCTTCTGTCTGCGATTTCAAACATCTGTTTTGTGGTAACAAACAATTGTTTTTGTGGTGGTTTCGTCAAATTTCGCATTTGTCGGGACATCTTGTCCCGGTTTGTTGTTAAATTGTGCCGTGTGGAAACACTTTCTGTTGTAATCTCTCTCCTTTCGACAATTTCAACAAATCGGGGATACGATGAGCAACTTGCACATGGACGAAGCACTGCGCCGGCATTCGCGTCAATCAGACCGGCTGATGGTGGCAATCCTGTGGACGATGCTCGTCATTGCCCTGGCCTTGTCGGGCATGCACGATACGCTAGGCTGGGCGCTTGCGATCGGCATTCCCGCCGCCGCCATTCCCACCATCCTGATGCTGGCCGCCGGCGGCACGCGCACGACGCGCATGACGACCGCGCTGGCGCTGGTCGTCATGTGCGCGCTGCACATCCATCAGGGCGGCGGGCGCGACGAGCTGCATTTCGGCCTGTTCGTGGCGCTTGCTTTCCTGCTGTGCTACCGCGACTGGGGCGTGATCGTCGCCGCCGCCGGCCTCATCGCACTGCACCACCTTTCCTTTAATTACCTGCAAGAGCTGGGCTACGGCGTGCGCTGCCTGGTCGAGCCGGGTATCGGCATCGTCCTGGTGCATGCCGGCTATGTCGTCGCCGAAACCATCGTCCTGTGCTTCCTGGCGCGGGTGCTTCATCGCGAGGCTGTGCAGTCGGCCGAATTGCGCGTCAGCGTCGCGGCCCTGCAGGCGGCCAACGGCGCCATCGACCTGCGCGCCCAGTTGCCGGCGCAAAGCGACAGCGGGCGCGCGCTGCAGGACGTGGTGGGGCTGCTGGGGCGCGCGCTGGCCAGCGTGCAGCACAGCGTGCATACCACCGGTGCCGCCTCGCACCAGATTGCGCAAGGCAATGCCGAGCTGTCGCAGCGCACCGAGCGCCAGGCCGAGTCGATCCGCGCCACGGTCGCATCGATGTCGGAATTGACGAATACCGTGCGCCAAAACGCCGAACACGCACGCCAGGCCGATGCGCTGGCCGGCTCGGCTTCGAATGTGGCAACGCGCGGCGGACAGGTCGTGACCGAAGTCGTCGAACGCATGGAAGCGATCGATGCTTCCTCGCGCCGGATCGGCGACATCATCACCGTGATCGACAGCATTGCCTTCCAGACCAACATCCTGGCCCTGAACGCGGCCGTCGAGGCGGCGCGTGCCGGCGAGCAGGGGCGCGGTTTTGCGGTCGTCGCCAGCGAAGTGCGCAACCTGGCGCAGCGCTCGGCGGGCGCGGCGCGCGAGATCAAGGCCCTGATCGCCAGTTCGAGCGAGCAAGTCGCCGCCGGCAGCATCCTGGCCCAGCAGGCCGGACGCACGATGGACGAAGTGGTGAGCAGCGTGCACAAGGTGTCGGGCATCATCGGCGAGATCAGCAGCGCCAGCCGCGAGCAGGCGCAGGAAATCGCCGCCATCAGCGAAGCGATCGGGGCGATGGACGAAGACACCCGCGACAGCGCGGCCATGGTGCGCGACGCGGCGCAGGCGGCCGGCGCCCTGAAGGACGAGGCCGAGCACCTCGCCGAGGTCGTTTCGGTGTTCCATCTCGACAGCGTCGACGGCACGGCAAAGCGCCCGGCCTTGCTGGCCGCCTGAGCGGAAAAAGCAGGCTGGTTTGTCGTCCTGTCAAGCCGCTCACGCGAACTTTCCCTCAGCCGGGAAAGTTCGCGCCGGCGTCCAACTGCGGTAAAATCGCGGTATGTCCTATCAAGTCCTCGCCCGCAAATACCGTCCCAAGAACTTCGAAACGCTGGTCGGCCAGGAGCACGTCGTGCGCGCGCTCACGCACGCGCTCGGCAGCGGCCGCCTGCACCACGCCTACCTGTTCACGGGCACCCGCGGCGTCGGCAAGACGACGCTCTCGCGCATCCTGGCCAAGTCGCTCAACTGCATCGGTCCGGACGGCAACGGCGGCATCACGGCCCAGCCTTGCGGGCAATGCGAAGCCTGCCGCGCGATCGATGCCGGGCGCTTTGTCGACTATATAGAGATGGACGCCGCATCGAACCGCGGCGTCGACGAAATGGCCCAGCTGCTCGAGCAGGCCGTTTACGCACCGAGCAATGCGCGCTTCAAGGTCTACATGATCGACGAGGTGCACATGCTGACCAACCACGCATTCAATTCGATGCTCAAAACGCTCGAGGAGCCGCCCGAGCACGTCAAGTTCATCCTCGCGACCACCGATCCGCAAAAGATTCCCGTCACGGTGCTGTCGCGCTGCCTGCAGTTCAACCTCAAGCAGATGCCGCCGGGTCACATCGTCGGCCACCTGGAAAACATCCTGGGCCAGGAAGAAGTCAGTTTCGAGGTGCCGGCCCTGCGCCTGCTGGCGCAAGGCGCGCATGGCTCGATGCGCGACGCGCTTTCCCTGACCGACCAGGCAATTGCCTATGCCGCCGGCGCCGTGACGCTGGAAGCGGTGCAGGGCATGCTCGGCGCGCTCGACCAGTCCTACCTGGTGCGCCTGCTCGACGCCCTGGCGCAGGAAAACGGCGCCGACCTGCTGGCTGTGGCCGACGAGATGGCCAGCCGCAGCCTGTCCTATAACGGCGCGCTGCAGGACCTCGGCACCTTGCTGCACCGGATCGCGCTGGCGCAGTCGGTACCGAACGCGCTGCCGCAGGACTTGCCGGAACTGGCCGACATCCTGCGCCTGGCCGACGCCTTCGACGCCCAGGAAGTGCAGCTGTTCTACCAGATCGCCGTGCACGGCCGCAATGAGATCGGCCTTGCGCCGGACGAGTACGCGGGTTTCACCATGACCTTGCTGCGCATGCTGGCGTTTCGCCCGGGGCAGGGCGGGGCGCAGCGCGCCGCCGCGCCTGCCGCAGCCGCGCCGCGCAGCGTAGCACCAACGCAGCGCGCCGCCCCGGCTGCCGCCGCGGTGGCCAGCCACGCGAGTGTGGCGCCGGCGCGCCAGGCGCCGCAAGCACCGCCGCCGCCGCAGGCACCGGCGCCAACAGCAGCGGCGCCCGCCAACCCTGCACCAGCCGTGAATTCGGCCCGCGCCGCCATCAATGCGGCACTGGAAGCGGCGCGCGCGGCGTCGGGCCAGCGTTCGCCGCCGAAGCGTCCGGGCGCCGATGCGCCTGTTGCAAGCACTGCGCCGGCCGCCGCGCCGGCGTCGGCACGACCGATCAATGTCGGTCCCGCAGGCGCACCGCCGGCCGCCGGCGCGCGCATGGCGCCGCCCGCCTTACCGCCGACGGCCGGGATGGCGTCGCCGCCATGGAACCAGTCCCCGGCACAGGGCGAGGCGCGCGCGCAGCCCCAGGCACGCGCCCAGTACGAGGACGATGCGGGGGAAGACGGCCCGCCGTCCTGGGTCACCGAATTTTCCGACGACACCGCGGTCGCCAACGAAGCCGCCGCCGAAGCGGCAACGGTTGCGGCGCCCGTGAGCGCGCCGGTCGCCACGCGGGCGCCGGCCAGGCCGCAGCACGACTACGTCGTCACGCCGGTCCCCGGTCTGGACTGGGACGGCAACTGGCCGGCCCTGGCCGCGACCTTGCCGCTGCGCGGCGTATCGCAGCAGCTGGCCCTGCAGACCGAACTGATCGACTGCCACGCCGATACGGGATCGGCGGTGTTTCGCCTGAGGGTGCCGGTCGATACGCTGCGCGCCAGCGGCAACAGCGAAAAACTGCAGGCGGCCTTGCAGGACGTTTTTGCCGGCAAAAAGATTACGGTCGAGACCGAAATCGGTCCGGTCTGGTACACGGCCAGCGCCGAGGCAAAAGCGGCGAAGGAAGAGCGCCAGCGCCTGGCCGAAGCCATCGTCGCCGGCGACCCCTTTGTCCAGGACCTGGAACGCACGCTGGGCGCCTTTGTCGTGCCCGGCTCGGTGCGCCCGCCGGTTTGACATCCTCCGGCTTGATATTCCCCGGCTTGACATCCCCCTTAACCGATTAATTGGAGAACCACACCATGATGAAAAACCAGCTCGCAGGCCTGATGAAACAGGCGCAAGCCATGCAGGACAACATGAAGAAGGCGCAGGACCAGCTGGCCCTGATCGAAGTCGAAGGCCAGTCCGGCGCCGGCCTGGTGAAGGTCACGATGACCTGCAAGAACGACGTCAAGCGTGTGCAGATCGACCCGTCGCTGCTGGCCGACGACAAGGACATGCTGGAAGACCTGGTCGCCGCCGCCTTCAACGACGCCGTGCGCCGCGCCGAGGCCACGTCGGCCGAAAAGATGAGCGGCCTGACCGCCGGCATGCCGGGCCTGCCGCCAGGCTTCAAGATGCCGTTCTGATGCACGCACCTTCGCGGGGCCGCGCCTGATGTCCAAGTCGCTCGACTTCCTGACCGAGGCGCTGCGCCGCCTGCCGGGCATCGGCCCCAAGTCGGCCCAGCGCATGGCCTTCCACCTGTTGCAGCACGACCGCGAAGGCGCCGCCATGCTCTCGCGCGCGCTCTACCAGGCGGTCGACTCGGTGCACCACTGCGCCATGTGCAATACCTTTGCCGACACCGAAGTGTGCGACATGTGCTCGGACGAAGCGCGTGACCGCAGCATGCTGTGCATCGTCGAAACCCCGGCCGACCAGATCATGATCGAGCAGACCCTGACCTACAAAGGCCTGTACTTCGTGCTGATGGGGAGGCTGTCGCCGCTCGACGGCATTGGTCCGAAAGACCTCCACCTCGATAAACTCGTCGGCCGCGCGGCCGACGGCGTGGTGGGCGAGGTCGTCCTTGCGACCAATTTCACCAACGAGGGCGAAGCGACCGCCCACTACATCAGCGAGATGCTCAAGGCGCGCGGGCTGAAGGTAAGCCGCCTGGCGCGCGGGGTGCCCGTGGGTGGCGAGCTCGAGTATGTGGACGCCGGTACCATCGCGCGCGCCATGCTTGACCGGCGCAGTGCATAATCTTCTGATAAGAGCCACAGATAGGTAGAGCGTCCAAGCAGTCCTCCAGGGCAAGGCGCATCGTCGCATGCAGTACGGTGGTATGGCAAGACGATGCAAGGCCGCCATGGAGGTCTTCTTCGACGCTCCTGGATGGCAGGTGTCGTTTGCGTGCGCGCAATCGCGCTACAAAGTCCACTGCTATCGTGGGCTCAAATCCAGCGGACCTGCAAGCATGCACCTCGTCGACATCACGATGTTTTACGCCGCCGAAGGCAACGGCGTGAGCACCTACCTCAATGCCAAGGCCCGTTGGCTGGCGCGGCACAGCCGTGTCCAGCACACCATCCTCAGCCCCAACGTCGACAGCGGCGGCGCAGCGCCGGCCCTGGTGCGCGTGCCGGCGTTCGCGCTGCCCGGCATCAACGGCTTTCGCATGCCCATCTCGGTGCGCGCCCCCACGCGCCTGCTGCGCCAGGTCAGGCCCGACCTGATCGAGGCGGGCGACGCCGGCCACAGCGCCTGGGCCGCGCTGCGGCTGCGGCGCCGGCTCGGCGTACCGGCGATCGCCTTCTACCATTCCGACCTGCCGCGCCTGGTGCGTCCGCGTTTCGGCCAGACGGCCGAGGGCGTCACCTGCAAATACCTGTCCCACCTGTACCGCCAGTTCGACCTCGTGCTCGCGCCCAGCCGCGTCATGGTCGAGCAGCTCCACGAGATGGGCGTGCATGACGCGCGCCACCAGCCGCTGGGCATCGACAGCAGCACCTTTCACCCGTCGCGCCGCGTCGAGACCCTGCGTTCGCACCTGCGCCTGCCGGCCAATGCGCGCCTGCTGGTGTATGCGGGCCGCTTCACGCTGGAGAAAAAACTGCCGCTCCTGATCGAGGCCGTGCGCAAACTCGGCCGGCCCTATCACCTGGTGATGATCGGCGACGGCCTCGACCTGCCGCGCTACCCGCAGATCACCTATCTCCCGTTCAAGCGCAACCAGCGCCACCTGGCGCGCCTGCTGGCCAGCTGCGACGTGCTGGTGCATCCCGGAGACTGCGAAACCTTCGGCCTGATCGTGCTCGAAGCCATGGCCTGCGGCCTGCCGGTGGTGGCCACTACCGGCGGCGGCGTGGCCGAGCTGGTCGACGAGCACACGGGCATCCTCGCGCAGCCGAACTGCGTCGACAGCCTGGCCGGCGCCATCGAAGCCATCTACGAACGCGACATGAAAGCGCTGGGCGACAACGCGCGCCGCAAGGCAGCCGAGTCCTACGACTGGAACGAGATCCTGCCGCAGGTGATGCGGCGCTACCAGGCCGTGCTCGGAACGCGCGGGCTGGACGAACCCGGAGCGAGGAGCATCTGTGTCACCGATTGAAGCGCGCCTGCCGCTGGCCGAACCGCCCATGCTCTGCGTGTCGATCCACGACGTCGCGCCCGGCACCTGGGAAGAGTGCGCGCGCCTGGCGCGGGCCCTGCGCAAGGTCGCCGACGTCCGCCTGACCTGGCTGGTGGTGCCGCGCTACCACGACCGTATCGAAGACGAGCGCGCCATGCGCGCCGGCCTGGACGCGGCCCTGGCGCGCGGCGACGAACTGGCCCTGCATGGTTATACCCATCTCGATACGGCGCAGCGCCCGGCCAGCTTGCAGCAGCGCTTCCTGCGCGGCGTCTACACCCAGCGCGAAGGGGAGTTCGCGGCACTGGCGGCGGACGAGGCGCGCGAGCGCATCGCACTCGGCCTCGAATGGTTCCGCCAGCGCGACTGGCCGGTCTCGGGTTTCGTACCGCCGGCCTGGCTGCTGGGCGAGGCAGCCTGGCGCGTGCTGCCCGAGTTCGCATTTTCGTACACCACGACCTTCACGCGCTTCCACCTGCTGCGCCAACGCCGCTCGGTGTTCGCACCCTCGCTCGTCTACACGGCCAGGAACAGCGGCGGAAGGGCGCTGTCGCCGGTTGCCGCCAGCCTGGCTGCGCGCTGCATGGCCGGAGCGCCCCTCATGCGCCTGTCGCTGCACCCGCCGGACGTGCGCCACCCGCGCCTGATGGCGCATGCCGAGGGCCTGGTCGAAGGTATGCTGGCCACGCGCGAGGCTGTCACCAAAGCGGAATGTGCGCGGCGCTTGCTGGCGATGGCGCCTGGAACGGCTGCGTAACCACTGGGCTGGAACAGTCGCGTACGTGCCCATGCATGCCGAAACACGTCCGGAGATTGGATGCGCTCGCATTCCAATTACACCCATGTGCAATTCGATGCGGTCTCCGATTGCGGTGCGGCGTGCAATCGCACGTACGCGCGGGCACGAGTGCCCGGTGAGGTTACCTCGGCGTTCCGGGCTTCGATCAAATGGCGCGATGCCAACTACCAGCCACGGCCCCAGAATCCGCCACCCCAGTAGCGTCCGCCCCAGGGCCCGCCATAGCCGGCATGGCTGCCATAGCGCTGCACTTCATCCTTCGTGCTCAGGCTGAGGATGCAGTTACGCCATTGGTCGGATTGCTGGGTATAGCCGAGGCGGTCGCAGGCCGGACCGTAGACGGCGATCATCTCCGCCATTTCCGCCTGCTTGCGCGCCGCGCGTTCTTGCGGAGTGGCGCAGGCGCTCAGCAGCAGTGCTGCCGCCAGTACGATGGTTGTACGCATTGCGAGCTCCTTCGCGGTGAAATTCACTGGTTTCGAGCTTAGCGCAAGAATCAGAACACTGCTCGATCCGCTCCAATCGGACACTCCCCTCAGCCCGCCATGCAGCGTGGATGAAATTGCAACAATGGCTTTCTCGGGTGTGGTTTTTCTGGCAAGCTCGTTCGTATAAATAGAACAATAAGGGGGAACGATGCGTCCACGCGGCTGGAAGACCTGGACCGGGCGCGTTGCGCTGGCCCTGGCGGGACTGGTTTTGCTGGCGCTGCTCGGCGCCTGGCTGCTGCTGCGCGCCAGCCTGCCGCAGCTCGACGGCCAGCACCTGGCGCCGGCACTCGCCGCGTCGGTCACGGTGGAACGCGATGTGGCCGGCGTGCCCCTGATCCGCGGCGCCGGGCGCCTCGATGTCGCCTACGCCACCGGCTTCGTGCACGCCCAGGAGCGCTTCTTCCAGATGGACCTGCTGCGCCGCACCGCCGCCGGCGATCTGGCCGAACTGTTCGGCCCACGCGCGCTGCCGCTCGACCGCGCGCGCCGCCTGCACCGCTTCCGCGCCCGCGCGCTGCGCGCCCTGGCAGCGCTGGACCCCGCCGAGCGCCGCTTCGTCGACAAGTATGTGGCCGGCGTCAACCATGGCCTCGATGCACTCGGCGCGCGCCCCTTCGAGTACCTGTTGACAGGGACGACGCCGCGGCCGTGGCGCGCCGAGGATTGCCTGCTCGCGGTGTGGGCGATGTTCATCGACCTGCAAGGCAACCAGGAGCCGCGCGAGCTGGCGCGCGGCTGGCTGCGCGCGCACAGCGACGGCGTGCAGCTGGCCTTCCTGCTGCCGCAATCGTCGGCCTGGGAGGCGCCGCTCGACAGCGCGCCGGCGCTGGCCGCGGCGCCGCTGCCCGCCACCGCGCCTGCGTGGTGGGGCGCCACGCCCACGCAGCCCGCGCCGCTGGCCATGCTCGATCGTGGCGACATGGTCGGCAGTAACAACTATGCGATCGCCGGCAGCCGCAGCACGTCGGGCGCCGCCATCGTCGCCGACGACATGCACCTTGGCCTGCAACTGCCGAACATCTGGTACCGGCTGGCCTTCCTGACGCCGGACGGCCAGGGCGGTACGCGGCGCCTGGTCGGCGTGACACTGCCGGGCGCGCCGCCGCTGGTGATCGCCGGCAGTAACGGACAAGTCGCCTGGGGTTTTACCAACAGCTATGGCGACTATCTCGACCTGGTCGAGGTCGGGTTCGATCGCGCCCGCCCCGGCGAAGTGCGCACGCCGGCGGGATGGGAACGCTTGATCGAGCACGTCGAGACGATCGCGGTGCAGGGCGCGCCGGCCGACCGCTTCGTGGTGCGCGAGACCGCCTTCGGCCCGCTGCGCGAAGCCGGCGGCAAGACCTGGGCGCTGCACTGGGTCGCGCACGATGCGGGCGCCGTCAACCTGAACCATCTGCGCCTGGAGGGGGCCGGCACCCTGGACGAAGCGCTGTCGATCGCCGCGATCGATGGCATTCCGGCCCAGAATTTCATCGCCGGCGACGCCGCCGGGAATATCGGCTGGACGATTGCCGGCCGCTTGCCGCACCGCGCCGCCAGCGGAAATGCGGCCAGCTTTCCGCTGCTGGCGGGCGAAGCCACGCCGACCTGGAATGGCCTGCTGGCGCCCGGCAGCTATCCGCGCGTGGTCAATCCACCCGGGGGCCAGCTCTGGACTGCGAACAGCCGCCAGCTGCTCGGGCCCGGCGGTGAGTTATTGGGGGACGGCGGTTTCGACCTGGGCGCGCGCAGCACCCAGCTGCGCGAGCGTTTGCGCCGCCTCGGGCCGCGCACCGACGAGGCGGGCGCCTTTGCGGTGGCGCTCGACGACCGTGCGTCTTTCATCGGCGGCTGGCGCCGGCGCGCCCTCGACGTGCTCGACCGGGCAAGTCTGGCGGGGCAGCCGCGCCGCGCCGCCTTCCGGCGCCTGCTCGAAACGAGCTGGAACGGCCGCGCCGACGTCGACTCGGTCGGCTACCGGCTGGCGCGCAATTTTATGTGGGCGCTGCACGACGCGCTCTTCGCCGGCGCCAACGCGCGGATGGCGGCGGTCGACCCGAAAGCGACGATGGCGCTGGCCAATCCGCGCTGGCCGGCGCTGGTCGCGCGCCTGCTCGACGAACAACCCGCCGGCTGGCTGCCGCGGGGGAAGCGCAGCTGGCGCGAGGTCCAGCTGGCGGCGATCGACCGCGTGGTCGCCGAGTTGGAGCGCAAGGGCGTGCCGCTCGAGAAGGCGACCTGGGGCGCGCGCAACACGGCGCGCTTCGCCCATCCGATCGCATCGGCCATGCCGCTGCTGGGCGCCTGGCTGGGCGTGCCGCCCGACCAACTGGCCGGCGACGCCCACATGCCGCGCGTGGCCGGGCCTGGATTCGGCCAGTCGGAACGGATGACGGTGTCGCCGGGACGCGAGGAAGAGGGCTTGTTCAACATGCCGGGCGGGCAGAGCGGCCATCCGCTCTCGCCCTGGTTCCTGCATGGGCATGCCGACTGGGTGCAGGGCCGGCCCGGGCCGCTGTTGCCCGGGCCGGCGCGCCATGTGCTGACCCTGGCGCCGGCGCCTTGAAGCTCAGGGCGCCGGCAGGATCAGGCGCAGCGGGTCGAGCATCTGCGTGATCGTGTCCGGGCACGAGGGGTGGCCGAGGAAGAATCCTTGCACCAGGTCGCAGCCGTACTGCTCGAGCAGCACCAGTTGCTCGTCGGTCTCGACCCCTTCGGCCACCACCGCCATTTTCAGACCATGGGCCATCGCGATGATGGCGCGCGTGATTGCCGCGTTTTCCGAATCCTGCGGCAGGCCGCAAATGAAGCTGCGGTCGATTTTCAGGGCGCGCACGTCGAAGCGCTTGAGGTAATTCATCGACGAGTAGCCGGTGCCGAAGTCGTCGATCGACAGGTAGACACCGATGCCGCGCAACTGATCGAGGGTGACCATGGTCGCCTTGGCGTCGTCCATCAGCGTGCCTTCGGTGAGTTCGAGCTCCAGCAGGCGCGGATCGAGCCCGGTTTCGTCGAGGGCGGAGAGCACGATCTGCGACAGGTTCTCGTCCTTGAACTGCTTGGCCGACAGGTTCACCGCCATGCGCACCGAGCGCTGCAGGGCGTGCTGCCAGGCGCGTGCCTGGCGGCAGGCCGTGCGCAGTACCCATTCGCCGATCGGCACGATCAGGCCGGTTTCTTCGGCCAGCGGGATGAATTCGGTCGGCGAGATGATGCCGCGCTCCGGATGGCGCCAGCGCACCAGCGCTTCGACGCCGACGATCTCGAGCGAGCGCACGTCGAGCTGCGGCTGGTACAGCAGGTACAGCTCGTCGTTCTGCAAGGCCTTGCGCAGCCCGACTTCGAGCTTCACGTGGCTCATGATCTGCATCGTCAGCGAAGAGCTGTACAGCTTGGCGTTGTTCTTGCCGCAGTTCTTGGCGTGATACATCGCCGTGTCGGCGAATTTGAGCAGCGAATTGCAATCGTCGCCGTCTTCCGGGAACAGCGAGATGCCGATGCTGGCGGTGACGAAAATCTCGTGGCCGTCGATCAGGAAGGGACGCCGCATCGCTTCCTTCACCCGGTGCGCGACGTTGAGCGCATGCTCGACGCGCTCGAGGTCGGGAATCAGGATCGTGAATTCGTCGCCGCCCAGGCGCGCCAGGTTGGTGGCCGAGGTCTGGAAAGCTGTGCCGGGTGCCGCCTCGCCCTGCGCCTCGCCGGGCAGTGCTTCGCTGCGCGAGACCAGGTCGCTGGGACGGATGGTTTCGCGCAGGCGCTCCGAGACGATTTTCAGCAGGTGGTCGCCGACGTTATGCCCGAGCGTGTCGTTGATGCGCTTGAAGGCGTCGAGGTCCATGAACAGCACGGCGAACTTCTTGTTGCCTATTTTCGAGCGCTGCAGCTCGCGCTCGAGCGTTTCGAGGAAGGCCTGGCGGTTCGGGATGCCGGTCAGGCTGTCGCAGTAGGCCAGGCGCCGGATCTGCTCTTCGCTGCGTTTGCGCTCGCTGATGTCGCGCACCAGGCCCAGCACTTCGGACGGCCCGGTCGCCACCAGGCGCGCCTCGAAATGCTGGGTCGCCCCGAAGCGCAGCAATTCGTATTCGATCGAGCGGATCTGCTGGCTGTGCAGCACCTCGATGAGTTGCTCCATCATGCGCGCGGCGATTTCCCTGGGCAGCACGTCGGTGAGGTGGAGGCCGACGCAGCGCTCGCTGGTAAACGGCACCGCGCTGTCGCGCTCGCGGCTCGGAAAGCCGCGCCCCGGCTCGTAGTCGAGGTAGAAGCCGTCGCGGTTCATGCGAAAGAAGGTGTCCGGAATCGCGGCCAGCACGGCGCGGTTCTGGGCGTCGGCGATGCGCAGGCGCGCAATCGCGTCGCTCGCGCGCAGCACGTACAGCACGCGGTGGCCGAGGATCGGCCAGTTGATGGGTTTGGAGACGAAGTCGGTGGCGCCGGCCTCGTAGGCGCTGGTCACCGCTTCGATGTCGTCGCCGCCGGTGACCATCACGATCGGCACCGAGCCGCCCGGGCCTTCGCCGCGGCGGATCGCGCGGCAGGCGGCAAAGCCGTCCAGGTGCGGCATCTCGACGTCCATCAGGATCAGGTCGGGCCGACGCTCGCGCGCGAGGGCCACGGCCTGGCGTCCGTCCTCGGCCTCGATGCCGTCGAGTCCGACCTGCTGCAGCATTTCGAGCATCAGGAGACGCATCACCGGATCGTCGTCGGCGACCAGCACGACACCGCGTTGTGGGGAAGGGGAGGCTGACATCATGTTTCCTTCTCTAGACGATCATGGCATTCAATGACTGCCGCACCGCCTGGAATTCTTCTTCCATGTCGGTCAGCAGGGTAGCCGCACCGGTGACACAGGCGGCGCGGCCCATTTGTTCAAGGTCCTTGCACAGGCGCGCGAGCGTGTCGGCGCCGACGTTGGCGCTGGCCGACTTCAGGCTGTGCGCGACGCGGCGCACCGTATCGGCATCCTGTCCGCCGACAGCCTGGCGCAGCGTCAGCAGGTGCTGGGGGACGTCGCCGACATAGGCGGCAATCACCTTGCGCACCAGCGCGTCGCCGCCCTTATGGCTGAGCGCCCGGATATTTTCCAGCGCCCTGGCGTTGATGACGTCGCGCTGGATCACTTCGCGCGCTTCCGCAGGCAGGGTCGGTGCGGCTTCGTCGTGGTGCACGTTCGATGCCAGCGGCAGCGCGATCCAGCGCCCGATCACGCCGGCCAGTTGCGCTTGCGTGAACGGCTTGGACAGGTAGTCGTCCATGCCGGCGGCCAGGCAGGCTTCGCGGTCGCCCTGCAGCGCGTTGGCGGTGATCGCAATCACCGGCAGCGTGCGTGGGCGGCCCGCGTCCTGCTCTTCGCGCCGGATCGCTGCGGTGGCGGCAAAACCATCCATCACCGGCATCTGGCAATCCATCAGCACCGCCTCGAAGGTATTGCTGCGCACGGCCTCCAACGCTTCGAGACCATTCTGCGCCACCTGCGCGTGCAAACCCACGCTCTCGAGCATGGCCCTGGCCACCTCGACGTTGACCGGGTTGTCCTCAGCCAGCAGCACGCGCCGGATGCGCGCCGTCGCTTCGCCGCGCGCCTGAGGAGGCGGCGGCAGGAACTGCGGCGCCGGCGCGGTGAGACCGCGCGGCCGGGTGCCGAGGCAGACGAACAGGTCGGCCGCGCGCGCCGGCTCGATCAGCTGGTAGGCCACGCCCGCCTCGCGCCGCTGCACCGTGTCCGCCGCCAGGCGCTCCGGACTGAGCAGGATGATGCGCGTCGGGCGCATCAACGGGTCGGCCTTGATGGTTGCGGCCAGCAGCAGGCCGCTCGACTGGGTCATTTCCATGTTGACGATCGCGGCGTCGAAGGCCTGGCCGGCGCGCGCTTTTGTCGCCAGGCGGTCGAGCGCGGCGCGGGCGCCGGCCGCGCCCTCGCAGGCGAGGTCCCAGGCCGCCAGGTGGCGTTCGAGTGCGATGCGCGTGGTCTCGTCTTCGTCGACCACCAGCACGCGCATGCCGCCCAGCGTATGCTGCTGCCCCTCCTGGGCGTCCGGATCGACGCGGCGCTTGTCGAAGCTGACCGTGAACCAGAACACCGAACCCTGGCGGGCAGCGGTGTCGACGCCGATCGCGCCTCCCATCAGTTCGACCAGTTGCTTGGAGATCGCCAGGCCCAGGCCGGTGCCGCCGAACTTGCGGGTCGTCGAATCGTCGGCCTGCGAGAAGGCCTCGAACAGGCGGCCACGGGACTCGCGCGAAATACCGATGCCGGTATCGTGCACCTCGAAGCGCAGCATCACGGCCTGGCTGTCCTCGCTCGCCACGCGCACCCGTGCCTCGATCCGGCCTTCCTCGGTGAATTTGATGGCGTTGCCGAGCAAATTGGCCATGATCTGGCGCAGCCGGTTCGGGTCGCCGCAGATCGCCACCGGGATGTCGTTGGCGATGTCGAAGTCGAGCGCGATGCCCTTGTTCTGCGCCTGCGGCGTGTAGACCGTGTGGATGTCTTCCAGCAAGTCCCAGAGGTTGAAGTTGATGTATTCGATGGTCAGCTTGCCGGCCTCGATCTTCGAGAAATCGAGGATGTCGTTGATGATCACCAGCAGGTGTTCGCCCGAGCGCTTGACCAGGTGCGTGTAGTTGCGCTGGGCTTCGGTGAGATGGGTCCCGAGCAGCATCTCGGTCATCCCGAGCACGCCATTCATCGGGGTGCGGATCTCGTGGCTCATGGTGGCCAGGAAAGCGCTCTTCGCACGGCTGGCCGCCTCGGCGGCATTCTTGGCGCGCTCCAGCTGCTCGGTGCGCACCGATACCTGGCGTTCGAGTTCGTCGCGGTGCGTCGTGAGCGCGGCGCCGCGGCCCTCGATCTGGGCCAGCATGTCGTTGAAGCTGTCGATCAGGGCGCCGAGTTCGTCGCGCCGCCCGTTCGGCACGCGCAGCGTGTAGTTCTGGCTGACCGAGACTTGTTGCGACGTCTGGATCAGCTTCGTCACCGGGTCGGCGATGCTGCGGGTGAAACGCCGCGCCAGGACCACAGATACCAGCAGCGACACGCCCATCGCGCCCCCGAGCACGGCGACGCTGCGCACGATGTTGCGCCACATCGGCAGCAGGTCGAGTTCGATCACGAGCACGCCGACCTGGGCTTTGCCGCCCAGGACCGGCCGGTACAGGCGCAGGCGCGGCGAGGTGAACTTGTTGCCCTCCAGGTTGGCCGCCGCGAGCGTGGCTTCGTCGACCGCGTCGAGCATGGGCGCCGGCTTCGCGCTGGCATGCCCCGGCGCGCTGTAGGTGGCAAACAATTTGCCCTTGCGGTCATACAGCGCGGCGCGCGAGATCTCCTGTTTGGCTTCGAGGGAGACGAGCATGGTGAGCGCCAGGGTGCGGTCGTTGAACACGAGCGCGTCGGCGCTGCTGGCCGCCACCACGCCAGCGAGCGAAGACAGTTGCCGGCCTTCGTTCTCGCGCCCGTTGAGCACCGAGGCGACCGCAAAGGCGACGAATACGCACAGTAGCGCCGCACCGGTCGAGAGCAGCGACATCATCGTCAATTTGCGGTAGAGGCTGGAACGCGCGGAATTCGGCATGGAGGCGATGTGCAGGAGCGGCATGGCGAAGCGGGCCGGCACTGACAGGTGTGCGCATGCCCTCCTTGCAGAAGTGAAAATTCCTGCAAGAAAAAATATTACGTGGGAGGGGAGGGGGTGGCCTTGCGTTCGCACAAGGCCGGAGGGAAGCAGGGGGGGCGGGCGTGACAACGCGTCCCGGAAAGGTGGCGTGGACGGGGGGCCGTCCACGGGTTCGACCGGGATTGATTCTGCTTGCGCTATCTCTGTTCGTTTATTGCTGCTAACGATGCTCAGCGGTCCTAGCAGCAGCCTCCGCTGCGCCCGGAGCCATACCGCGCTTCCTGCCTCTCGCGGAAAAACGCCTCGTAGGTCATCACCGGCTTGTCCGGATGCTCGCGCTCCATGTGCGCCAGGTAGGTGTCGTACTCGGGCAGGCCGACCATCAGGCGCATGCTTTGCCCGAGATAACGGCCGGCCTGGGCGAGGGTGGAGAACATCAGGGCACCTGCGGCGACGGGGCAGCGACGAACGGCGATTCCTTGACCGTCGGGCTGTTGTTGTTGCGCGCATTGATCACCGTGCGGATGCCGTAGTACAGCACCGCGAGCACGACCACCATGAAAAAGCCGGCCAGCGCGGCGTCGAGATAATCGTTGAAGATGACTCGCCGCATTTCATCGAGCGACTTGGCCGGCGCCAGCACCTGGCCCTGGTCAAGCGCGGCCTGGAATTTCCGGGCGTGGGCCACGAAACCGATCCGCACGTTTTCGTGGAAGATCTTCTGCCAGCCCGCCGTCAGGGTGCAGATCAGCAGCCAGATGGTCGGAATGACCGTGACGAAGGCATATTTACCGCGCTTCATCTTGAACAGGACGACGGTGCCGAGCATGAGGGCGATCCCGGCCAGCATCTGGTTGGCGATGCCGAACAGCGGCCACAGGGTGTTGATGCCGCCCAGCGGATCGACCACGCCCTGGTACAGGAAGTAACCCCAGGCCGCCACGCACAGGCCGGTGGCCAGCAGGTTGGCCGGCAGCGACTCGGTGCGTTTCAGGGAGGGCACGAAGGCGCCCAGCAGGTCCTGCAGCATGAAGCGGCCGGCCCGGGTGCCCGCATCCACGGCGGTCAGGATGAACAGCGCCTCGAACAGGATCGCGAAGTGGTACCAGAAGGCCATCATCGTCTTGCCGCCGATGACTTCCGACAGGATGTTCGCCATGCCGACCGCCAGCGTCGGGGCGCCGCCGGCGCGCGAGATGATGGTGTGCTCGCCGACGTCCTTGGCCATCTGGGTCAGCGCGTCCGGGGTGATCACGAAGCCCCAGTTCGATACGGCGGCAGCGGCCGATTCGGCGGTGGTGCCGAGCAGGGCGGCGGGCGCGTTCATCGCGAAATAGATGCCCGGGTCGATGGTCGACGCGGCGACCAGGGCCATGATGGCGACGAAGGACTCCATCAGCATGGCGCCATAGCCGATCAGGCGGGCATGGCTTTCGTTCTCGATCATCTTGGGCGTCGTGCCCGAGGAGATCAGCGCGTGGAAGCCGGACACGGCGCCGCAGGCGATGGTGATGAACAGGAAGGGGAACAGGTTACCCGACCACACCGGGCCGGAGCCGTCGACGAAACGCGTGACCGCAGGCATCTGCATGTGCGGGGCGACGATCAGGATGCCGATCGCCAGCGCGACGATGGTGCCGATCTTGAGGAAAGTGGACAGGTAGTCGCGCGGCGCCAGCAGCAGCCAGACGGGAATCACGGAGGCGACGAAGCCGTAGCCGATCAGCATCCAGGTCAGTTCGGTGCCGGTGAAGTTGAACATCGGGCCCAGCACCGGCGACTCGTGCACCCACTGGCCGCCGACGATGGCGAGCATGAGCAGGATGAAGCCGATGAAGGAAATTTCCCCGATGCGCCCGACGCGCACATAGCGCGAATAGACGCCCATGAAGAGCGCGATCGGGATCGTCGCCATCACGGTGAAGGTGCCCCAGGGCGAGCCGGTCAGGGCTTTCACGACGATCAGCGCCAGCACCGCGAGGATGATGACCATGATCATGAAGGTGCCGAACAGGGCGATGACGCCCGGGATTTCGCCCATCTCGGATTTGATGAGGTCGCCCAGCGAGCGGCCGTCGCGCCGCATCGACATGAACAGGACAATGAAGTCCTGCACCGCGCCGGCGAACACGACACCGGCGAGAATCCACATCATGCCCGGCAGGTAACCCATTTGCGCCGCGAGCACGGGACCGACCAGCGGGCCGGCGCCGGCGATGGCCGCGAAGTGGTGGCCAAACAACACATACTTATTTGTCGGCACATAATCGAGGCCGTCGTTGTACTTGTAGGCCGGGGTCTGGCGCGTGGGGTCGAGCCCCATCACCCTGGTGGCGATGTAGAGGCTGTAAAAACGGTAGGCGATCAGGTAGACGCAGACGGCCGCCGCCACCACCCACACGGCATTGATGGACTCGCCACGGCGCAAGGCGACATAGGCAAGCGCACCGGCGCCGAGGAGTGAGAGCGCCGCCCAACCGAGTCGATTTCCGAGACTGTTCATGGTGGCTCCTTAGCTTTTTCTAACGAGGGTGCGGCGCATCCGCCACGCTGCCGGGGTCGCCAGCGCGGATAGACAGGAATCCGACCCGTATCTTGCACTATTATGCAAACAACAAGCGCATGATTCTAACCTCCGGTAATAACAAATTAGCTACGTATTATCACTTGGTAAATGTATCCATGAAGAAACATTGAGATTGCTTTTGGTCACCTGCTCGACTAATATTGTCCAACGACCTACTCCGAAGACGCCGATGGCTTTGCTGGACCTTACAACCCTCCCGTTGGTGCGCTTGCACCCTGTGGCGAACGGCCACAACGAGTGGGTGGCGCTCCGAATGGACTTGACGGCCGCCAGCGTGCCGGAGCTGGTGCCGGCCCTGTTCGGCACGCCCGACCTGCTGGCGGCCATCGCACCCCTCGACTGCGTGCTGCTGTTGGCCGACCCTGGCCCGCTCACGCCGAACCTCCTGAGCTTGCTGCCGCCAAACCGCGTCGTGCTGGCCTTTGCCGCCGCCGCGCTGGCGCAGGAAGGCGCGGCCCAGCGCCTGGCGGCGCTGGCTGGCGCCGGTTACCGGCTGATGCTCGACGGCCCCTTGCCGCCCGGTGTGCCGCGTCCGGCGGCGATGCGCGCCGTCTCGCTCGATGCCCGTGGCATCGTGCCGCCCGCGGGCAGCCTGCTGGCGCTGTTCGGGCCGCACCTGGCGCACCATGTCGACACCACGCAGCGCTTGCTCGCATGCACGCGCGCCGGCTTCACCTGGTTCAGCGGCGACTATCCGCTGGCAACCGGTGCGGACGAACGCGGCCGCGACGGCACCTCGCGCCGGCGCATCCTCAGCCTGCTGGCATTGCTGGCGACGGATGCCGACTCGCGCGATCTGGAACTCCTGCTCAAGCAGGATCCGGCGCTCTCGTACCATCTTTTAAAACTGGTCAATTCGGCGGCTTTCATCGTCAACACCGCGATCACGAGCTATGCCCAGGCGATCGCCGTGCTGGGACGGCGCCAGCTGCAGCGCTGGCTGCAGCTGCTGCTGTACGCGCGCAGCGACGCCGACGGCTTGCCGAACCTGCTGCTGCCGCTGGCCGCCCTGCGCGCCGGCCAGCTCGAGATGCTGTGCAAGCGCGACGGCGGCGACCGCGACGAACAGGACCTGGCCTTCATGACCGGCGCCTTCTCCCTGCTCGACCGCCTGCTCGGCATGCCGATGGCGGAGATCCTGGTCGACCTGCGTTTGCCCGACCATGTCGGCGCGGCACTGCTGGCGCGCGAAGGCGTGCTGGGCCGGCGCCTGGCGCTGGCCGAACACGGTCCCGACACAGCCGCCCTGGCCCTTGCCGGCGTCGACGCCGCCGCCTGGTGGGACAGCCAGCTGCAGGCGCATCACTGGGCAATCCAGGTGGCCCGCAATGTCTAGCGCGCTGGTGGTTCACAGCCACGATTTCGTCGCCTGCAGCGCTGCCCTGAGCGAGGCCGTGATGCGCCTGCGCGGCGCGGCGCTGGGCGAGGAACTCGGCCGCATCGCGCGCTCCCTGCTGGCTAGTCCCATTGGGCACTTCATCGCCGTCGATCCGCTGGCGCCGAGCGCGCCGGAGCCATGCGTTGCGCCGCCCGGTATGCTGGTACACGAGATCCATGCCGACGGCGCCTACTACGGCTGCTACGAAGTCGGCGGCCGCCACGCCTATGACGACCAGGACCGGCGCCACCTGGCCGGCCTGGCGAGCCTCACCGGCACGCTCCTGCAGGTGCATTCGCTGGCCCAGCGCGCCACCCACGCCTACGCCGGCATCGAGGCGCAGCTGGCCCACCAGTCGCAGATCCTCGACCAGATCCACGAATCGGTGCTCACGCTCGACCTGATGGGCTACATCACCAGCTGGAACGGCGGCGCCGAGCGCCTGTTCGGCTACTCGTCGTTGGAAGCCGTGGGCAAGAGCATCCTGTTCCTGTACGTCGACGAAGACGAGAACCTGCCCGACGCGTTTGCCGAAGGCGGCGGGCGCATGATGGAAGTGCGGCGCCGCAAAAAATCGGGTGACATCTTCTGGGCCAGCCTGTCGCTGACGCCCCTGCGCGACATGGAAGAGCGCCCGGTCGGCCTGATCGCTTATCTCACCGACATCACCGAGCGCAAACTGGCCGAAGAGCGCCTGCACCACCTTGCCTATTACAACGAACTCACCGGCCTGCCGAACCGCACCCTGTTCGCGCGCCTGGTCGACCAGGCCCTGATGGTTGCCCAGCGCAACGTCGCCACCGGCTGCGTCCTGTTCATCGACCTGAACCGCTTCAAGCTGGTAAACGACACGCTCGGCCGGCGCATCGGCGACGAACTGCTGCGCCAGGTCGCGGCGCGTTTCAAGGCCACGCTGCGCGAGGAAGACGTGGTCGCCCACCTGGACGGCGACGAATTCGCGGTCGGCCTGTTCGACATCCGCCAGCACTTCGAGGCCACCACGGTGGCGCGCAAGCTGCAGTCCGCGCTCGATGCGCCCTTCCTGATCGAAGGCCACGACCTGCGCATCGGCGCCAGCGTCGGCATCAGCGTCTTCCCGCAAGACGGGGTCGAGGCCGACATGCTGCTGCGCATGGCCGACATCGCCATGGCGCGCGCGAAAGAGGGCCATGCGAACCCGGACCACAGCGTCGCCTTCTACAGCCTCGACATGAACCAGGGCATGCACGAACGCATGCGCATCGAATCCGGCCTGCGCCATGCGCTCGGCCACGGCGAACTGCTGCTGTACTACCAGCCGAAATTCGAAATCGGCAGCGACCGCCTGATCGGCGCCGAAGCCCTGGTGCGCTGGAATCATCCCGAGCGCGGCCTGGTGCCCCCGGTCGAATTCATCCCGCTGGCCGAAACCACGGGCCTGATCGTGCAGGTCGGCGAATGGGTGCTGGAACAGGCCTGCGCCCAGGCCGCGGCCTGGCAGCGCGCCGGATTGCGCCAGTTCCGCCTGGCCGTGAACGTGTCGGCCCGCGAATTCACCGAGTCGCTGCCGACGCGCGTCGCCGCCACCCTGGCACGCTATGAACTGGACCCGTGCTGGCTGGAGCTGGAGATCACCGAGAGCACCCTGATGCACGACATCGACCGGGTGATCGGCATCATGGACCGCATCAATGCGCTGGGCGTGGCGCTCTCGCTGGACGACTTCGGCACCGGTTACTCGAGCCTGTCCTACCTGAAGCGCTTCCCGATCCATACCCTCAAAATCGACCGCTCGTTCACGACCGGGATTCCGAACGACGCCAGCGATTGCGCGATCGCCAGCACCATCATCAGCATCGGGCGCCAGCTGGGGCACCGCGTGATCGCGGAGGGCGTGGAAACGCTCGACCAGCTGAAGTTTTTGCGCGACTCGGGCTGCGACGAGGTGCAGGGTTACCTGTATGCGGCGCCGCTGCCGGCGGCGCGCTTCGAGCAGGGCTTGCGCGAGAACTGGCTGCTGGTGGAGTAGCGTGGACGGGGCCCCCCGTCCACGCGGTGATACGCGATGCGCTGATTGCCCGCCCTCAACAGAGTGATTTATGTATAATGCCGGTCTTCAGGAAGCGTGGCCGAGTGGTTGAAGGCAGCAGTCTTGAAAACTGCCGACGGGGGAACCCGTTCGTGAGTTCGAATCTCACCGCTTCCGCCAGGAAACAAAAAAACCGCCCCAGGGCGGTTTTTTGTTGCCTGTCGGAAGCGAGGCCCCTGCGCGCCTCCCGTGTGAGATTCGAAGGGCGGGGTATGCTTGCCCGGCCTTCTCCGAATCGCCCATCTGCTGCCCGCTACGCGGGCAGCGCTGCGCGCCGAGGGCGCGTGCTCCGTCTCGGACTGGGCCTCAGAGGCATGCTGTATCATCGATCCCCTAAAAAACCGAAAGCCTAAAAATGCTCATCATCACCATCAAACAGGGCAAAGAAAAACCCCTTCTCGCCGGCGACCCCTGGATCTACCTATCGGCCATCGAACGCGTCGACGGCAAGCCGCAAGAACTGAAAAAACCCGGCGCCACCGCGATCGTGCAGTCCTCGTCGCGCCAGTTCATCGCGCGCGCCGCCTACAACGCCAAATCGCAGATCGCCGCCCGCATCTGGACCCTGCGCGAAGACCAGCCGATCGACCACGCCCTGATCAAGCGCCGCGTGCAGGCCGCACTCCAGCGCCGCATGGGACCCTGGCGCACCGCCGATCCGCAGGCGCTGTTCCAACTGGTCGATGGCGAAAAGGATGGCTTGCCGGGCCTGCTGGTGCACAGCTATGGTGGCCCCGAGGGCTATCTGGTGTGCCAGTTCAATGCCGCCGGCGTCGAACTGTGGAAGGTGGCGGTGGTGCAGGCGCTGCTGAAGGAAACGGGTTGCCCCAACGTCTACGAACGTTGCGACGAGCTGCTGCGCCAGGGCGAAGGGCTGGCCGTCTTCCCACGCGCGCTGGCAGGCGACGAGCCGCCGCAGAAGCTGATGGTACGCGAGGGTAAACGAATCGCGCCGATGGACATCCGTACCGGGTTTACCTATCCACGTTGAGACGCCAAGTGTGAGATCGACCCGCAAGGAAGACACAATTGTTGCTTTCGTCACATTCCAGTCTTGTCTCTATCCGAGTCTCACATTATTAGTGCTTCGTGGCATTAAAGTTATTGGATAGGTCTGCTATAAAGGCTATCATGTAGGATTGCTCTTACACCGATTCCCCATGTCTAACCCAGCGCGCGCCCCTGCCCGCACGGCGACGCGACGGCCTTTGCGCCTGGCGACCCTGACCATGCTGACTGTCAGCATTGCCGTCACCTTCACCGTCCTCCTGCACCTGGCCCTGGTCAGCCATTTCGCGCACCAGCAGGCGCGCAAGGAAGCGCAGTTGCGACTGCAGCAGCTGTCGTGGCAGATGCGCGATTCGCTGAACCGGGTGACGGGCAGCGCCATCGTGACCGTCAAGCTGCTCTCGGAATTGCCCCAGATACGCTCCTACGAGAAGCCGGAGGCGACACGCCAGGTGCTCGAGTCGATCCAGCGCGCGGTGGCCGATTACGCCTGGATCGGCGTGGCCGATGCCAAGGGCAAGGTGAGGGCAGCGACCGGCCGCATGCTCGAAGGCGCCCAGGTCAATGCCCGGCCCTGGTTCCAGGCGGGTTTGAAGGGCCCGCATGCGACCGATTACCATCCGGCCCTGCTATTGAACAAGCTGCTGCCGAAGGCGAGCGATCCATGGCGCTTCATCGACATGTCGGCGCCGCTGCTCGGCGACGACGGCAGCGTGCGCGGCGTGGTCGCGGTGCACATGAGCTGGCAATGGGTGCGCAACCGCGCGCGCCAGTTGCTCACGCCCGCCTTGCGCGAATACGGCGCCGAGGTGCTGGTGGTGCGCGCGGACGGCACGGTCCTGCTGGGGCCTGCCGAACTGGTCGAAAAGAAGATCGACAGCCCGAGCCTGCGCCTGGCGCTGTCGGGCCAGACCGGCTCGCTGCGCGAGGAAAGCGCCGACGGCAAGGTCTACCTGACCGGCTACAGCCGCACTGGCACTGCGGGCGACCCGACGACGCTGCGGTGGGCGGTGCTGGTGCGCCACACCGAGGACGCGGCGCTGGCCGAGGCGCGCGAACTGGAGCGCCGCATGATCTGGCTGAGCGTGCTGATGGCCGGCGTGCTGGCCGGCTGCGCCGCCTTGCTGGCGCGCCGCCTGACGCGGCCGATGGATGCATTGAGTCGCGCCATCGAGCAGGCGGTCGACGCGACCCGCGCCGGCGGGCGTCCCGAGGACATCCCGGTGGTCAGCGGCTTTCACGAGGCGCAGGTGTTGTCGCATGCGATGCGCGAACTGGTGCGCAGCGAAGAAGAACACCGCAGCGCCCTGGAATCGATGAACCAGCAGCTCGAGAGCACGGTCGCCGCGCGCACCGCCGAGCTGCAGGCGCTGCTGCTGCACGATGCCTTGACGGGTTTGCCGAACCGGCGCGCCCTGATGCAGACCTTGCCCGACGCCATGCACCGCGCCGCGCGCGCGCATAAACCCTGCGCCTTGCTGTTCCTCGACATGGATGGCTTCAAGGGCGTCAACGATACCCACGGACACGAAGAGGGCGACGCGCTCCTGCGCCAGTTCGGCGCGCGCCTGGGCAAGGCCGTGCGCAAGACCGACCTGGTCGCGCGCCTGGCCGGCGACGAATTCGTGGTCGTGCTGGAAGGCTTGAGCGATGTCGATGATGCGTACGAGAAAGCCGATCGCCTGCTGGCCACGCTGCGCGCCCCGTACGCCCTGAAACGGGCGACCGTGTCGGTAGGCGCGAGCATCGGCGTGGCCCTGCATTTGCCGGGCGATGCGCACGATCTCGATGCCTGGCTGGCGCGCGCCGACGGCGCCATGTATGCGGCAAAACGGGGCGGCAAAAACACGGTTGCTCTTGCCACATGAACAGTTGCTTTTGAGAAGTCAGAGTCCGCCTACATCAAGACGGGCTTAACTGGTCAGCGGTATGTGCGACATTCGACAGATGAACCCGCTTGAGAGGGGTACTGTAGGGGCGTAGAGAGGATACGCCGATGCTCAAGTCGTTTGTCACATTTGCAGTGCTGTCAGGAAGTGCCGCGCTTGCATGCGCGCAAGGTGGCGTCACGACGTATGGCGTGATCGACGCCGGCCTGGTGGGCCAGTCCGGATGCGCAGGCACCTGCGGCGCCCAGGTCGGGAGCGGACTGGCGTCGGAATCCTATGTCGGCGTCCAGGGGCGCGAAGCGGTCGGCAATGCCACCGCCATCTTCGCCCTCGAGAGCGGGGTGCGGATCGATACCGGCCGCAGCGACCAGGACGAGCGCCCGTTCGGGCGCCAGGCCTTCGTCGGCCTGGCAGGCGAATTCGGCGCCCTCACCATCGGCCGCCAGTACAACCTCCAATATCTGGCGCTGACCGACGTCGCCGATCCCTTCAAGGGCGGCATGGCGGGCAATGCCGGCAACCTGATCGGCGGCGGGCGCCGCGTCAGCAACAGCGTCCAGTATTACGGACCGCTGGTGCGCGGCATCTCGGCCGGCGCGTCGTACGCGTTCAAGGAACGGGTCGACACTTCTCCGGCCGGGCGTGCCTGGGGCATGACGGTCGGCGTCGAGACCGGGCCGCTGACGGTGCGCGCCGCGCACCAGAACCTGAACGCCGTGCGCGTGCAGCTCAACAGCAAGACCAGCAACGACACCGTGGCGCGCAACTCGATCCTGGCGGCCAACCTGCGCCTGGGATGGGCGACCGCCTACGCCGCTTACAGCCTGAGCCGCGGCTGGGCCGGTTCGCCCCTGTTCAATCCCGACAATCCGTATGGCGCGGGCCTGGCGCGCACCGCGTCCGGCAACAGCCGCGACGGGCTGTTCGGCCTGGCCGTGCCGCTGGGGCAGGGCACGACCCTGCTGGCCTCCTACATCTGCAAGGACGACCGCGACCTGGCCAACCAGGACGCCAACCAGGTCGCCTTCGGCGCCAGCCACGCCGTATCACGCCGTACCGATTTCTATGCGGCCTATTCGCGTATCCAGAATCGCAACGGCGCCGCTTATACGGTGGGCAACGCCAGTGCGCGGGGCAACGGCAATTCGGCGGTTAATGTCGGGATGCGCCACTCTTTCTAGACAATGAAATCCGGGCGTGCGCTGCGACGCGCGCGCCTGATTCCCTGTAGCCTCAGCTTATCTCTGAACTATCCGACAACCATTCTCACGGAGGCATCATGACTGGCATTAGCACCCTTGATCCGGACAACTTCCCGGAACGTCCAGACCGCAGCCTGGGCAAAGGCCACGGCCTTGACGCACTGGGACCGAGCGACACATCCGACACCGGCAGCGACGTGGTCGGCGGCCCGGGCTTTTCGACCAACCTTGACGACGACCAGCTGCTGCACCTGGACCAAGGCACGACCTCCGACATGGAAGCGAGTCACGCCGGCGACACGGCAGGCCCCGACGTCGGCGACGCCGATTTTTCCGGTGACAGCGACGCCGGAGGCACGGGCGAACGCGCCTCGGCGGGCCGCGATACGGTCGTCAAGGACGGCGCCGACATCGACACCGACCGCATCGAATCGATTCCCGATTTGCCGCTGACGGAAGAAGACACCGATTTCCTGGCCAGCCAACCGCCGACCGGCGAGGACGACGGCAAGTAATCGTCAGGCGAAGGAGAGCCGCTTGTCCGAGCGGCGATCTGACAATATAAAAAGGCGCGCAAACCTGCGCGCCTTTTTGTCGTCCGGCTTCGCGAGCGCTTAAGCGCCCTCGATGCGCCGGTGCGCCATTTTCGGCTGCGCCAGTTCCACGCGGCGAACAGGGCGCCGCCGCCCAGCAGGGCCGCCATCAAGGGCCTGGAATTGAGGCTGAGGTTGGTGTAGGTCGAGCTTTCCTTGACCTTGCGCTCAGTCATGCCCTGGCGTTCGCGCAGCGCATTCGACGGATTCGGCGCGTGCAGGGCATCGGGACGCCCGGGCAACTTGTCGGCCTTCGATTTTTGCTGGCTGAACATGGTCGCGCGGATGTAGCGGTTGAGCAGGCGCTGCATATGCGCGTAGCCGGAAGACGCCAGTTTCGCGGCGGCGCCGACGAACGTGTCGCGCTTCGGATGCTGCGCGCAGTGGAGGATGGCCTTGGCCGCGATGTCCGGCGCATACACTGGGGCCGGCAACGCCGCTTCCTTGTCCATGTAGTTTTTCGCTTGCACCGCGAACATGGTGTGCGGGAGGACAGGCCACGACTTGGCGCGCCTGACAAAACCTCCATGGCTGCGTTGCAGCGTCTCGCCGTACAAGCGTACTGTCTTCGACGCCGCGCCTTGCCCTGAAGGTTTTGTCAGGCGCTCTTAACGAACTGACACAGTCGTGGCCATGTCGCGGATTTCAAGTCATTTTTTGCCGGGGTTGTACACCTGGTCGAATATGCCGCCGTCGGCGAAGTGGGTCTTCTGGGCGGTGGTCCAGTTGCCGGCCACCTGGTCGAGCGTGAACAATTTAATGTTCGGGAACTGCGAAGCGTACCTGCGCGAGAACTTCTCGACCGATGGACGGTAGTAATTCTTGGCGATGATGTCCTGGCCTTCGTCGCTGTACAGGTATTCCAGGTAAGCCTGGGCCACCGCACGCGTGCCGCGCTTGTCGGCGACCTTGTCGACCACGGCCACCGGCGGTTCGGCCAGGATGCTCACGGATGGCGCAACGATTTCGAACTTGCCCGGACCGAGCTCGCGCAGCGCCAGCAGCGCCTCGTTTTCCCAGGCCAGCAGTACGTCGCCGATGCCGCGCTCGACAAAGGTGGTGGTGGCGCCGCGCGCGCCCGAGTCGAGCACCGGCACGTTCTTGTACAGGCGGTTGATGAAGTGGCGCGCCGTCGCATCGGTGGCGCCCGGCTGGCGCAGGGCGTAGCCCCAGGCCGCCAGGTGATTCCAGCGCGCGCCGCCCGAGGTTTTCGGGTTCGGGGTGATCACCGACACGCCCGGCTTGACCAGGTCGCCCCAGTCGCGGATGGCTTTTGGATTGCCTTTACGCACCAGGAACACGATGGTCGAGGTGTAGGGCGCGCTGCGGTTTTTGAGGCGATCCTGCCAGTTGTGCGCGATAAGGCCGCGTTCGCTGATAGCATCGATGTCATAGGCCAGTGCCAGCGTGACAACGTCGGCCGAGAGGCCATCGATCACGGCACGGGCTTGCTTGCCCGAACCGCCATGCGACTGGCGTACGGTCACGGTGTCGCCGGTCCTGGCCTTCCAGTGCTTGGAAAAGGCCGCATCGAAATCCTGGTACAGCTCGCGCGTCGGATCGTACGAGACGTTGAGCAGGGTGACGTCGGCCGCAAACGCGGCGGACTGGGTCAGCAGCGCGACAGCGATCAGCGATTGGACAAATTTCTTGAACATACATTTCTTTCGGATGAGTTGGAACTGGATTACCGCTAGGGTATTGCTCCACTCATCGGAAGAAAACGAATGATTTCAGCTATCGATATGCGAATTTCAGTCGTCCTGCCAAAGCGCGTTCGCGTTGGCATTCATGCATCGGGCAGGCGATACTAAGCGTGTCCCGCCATCATGCCTGTCCGGATGCCGCAGCTCAGTGTGCCTTGGACAGGATCAACAACCAGCGGCCGAAGAGCAGCACTTCGACGTGGCCAGCCTCGACCCCGGTATCGCATTCGATGATCGGATTGATCGGATAGAAGCGTTTGCGGAAGTCACGGGTGATCAGGATTTCGCGTTGTCCGAAACGCATAAGAAAAGGTGCAGGAGCGTATTCCAGGCCGAAAGAGTTGTTCAGAGTGGTCATCGACGTTTCCCTTGTTTGAATTATGTTGGTCAGTCAAAACAGAATAGCACAACCACTGTATAAATCTACAGGTACTGTACATAACACCAGTAAAAATTTTTAACTGTAGTTTTTTTGCCATCGGCACCCGAATCGTTTCATGAACAAGTCCCTGACCCAACGCCTGCACCGTTTTGCCGCCGCGCGCTTCTCGCCGCAAGAAGAATTCGGCCTGCACCTGACCCTGGGGGTAGTGGCGTTGCTGCTGGCGATGGCAGGCTTCGCGCGCATCGCCGGGGCCGTCGTCGATGGCGCGCCGATCACGGCGCTCGACCTGCGGCTGGCGAACTGGCTGCACGCCCACGCCAACGACAGCCCGCTGCTGCGCAATTTCCTGCTGGGCGTGACGCACTTGCACAGCACCCCGGGCGTCCTGGGCCTGACGGCGCTCGCGGGGTGGTGGCTGGTGCGCCGCGATGCGCGCCACTGGATGCTGACCCTGGTCGCCGCGGTGCCGGGCGGAATGCTGCTGAACGTGGCCATGAAGCACACCTTCGAGCGCGCGCGTCCGCATTTCGGCGAACCGATCCTTACGCTGTCTACCTACAGTTTTCCGAGCGGCCACACGGTGGCGGCAACCTTGCTGTACGGCGTGCTGGCCTGCTACCTGACGCGCCGTGCGCGCAGCTGGCAGGCGCGCGCCGCCATCGTGGCCACTGCCTGTGCAATGGTGCTGATGGTGGCGGGCTCGCGCCTGTATCTCGGCGCCCATTACCTGTCCGACGTGCTGGCCGGAATGGCTGAAGGCTGCGCCTGGCTGGCGATCTGCGTGACCGGCGTGGCCACCCTGCGCCGGCGCCAGGCCGCGCGCGCACGACAACCCGAATATTGATGAACTAGGAACCTTGATGCGAACAATTATCCACCTGTCGGACTTGCATTTCGGCCGGGTCGACCAGGCCCTGCTGGGGCCGCTGCACGACCTGATCCATGCGATTGCGCCGAACGTCGTCGTCGTTTCCGGCGACCTCACGCAACGCGCCCGTACCGAACAGTTCGAGGAGGCGCGCGCCTGGCTTGACACCTTGCCGGGGCCGCAGATCGTGGTGCCGGGCAATCACGACATTTCCCTGTACAACGTGTTCCGGCGCTTCGTGAAACCGTTGGACCGCTTCAAACGCTACATCACCGACGACCTCGACCCGGTCTTTGTCGACGACGAGATCGCGGTGGTCGGCGTGAACACGGCGCGCTCGCTGACGATCAAGGATGGGCGCCTGAACAAGGAACAGGTGGCGGGCATCCGGGCCCAGCTCGGGGGGCTGGCGCCGCACATCACGCGAATCGTCGTCACCCACCATCCCTTCGACCTGCCGACCACGTTCGAGGAAAAAGACCTGGTCGACCGGGCCGGGATGGCAATGGAAGCGTTCGCCGAATGCGGCGTCGACGTGCTGCTGGCCGGACACATGCACGTCAGCCACGCAGCCAGCACGGCCTCGCGCTACAAGATCGACTCCTACGCCGCGCTGGTGGTGCAGGCCGGTACGGCGACCTCGACGCGGGGCCGGGGAGAGGTCAATTCCTTCAACCTGCTGCGCGTGGAGCACGAACGGGTCGAAATCGACCGTTACGGCTGGGACTCGCTGACGAACACCTTCCGCGTCGTCGTCACGGAAAAATTCCTGCGTAGCGGCAATGTGTGGGCGCCGGCGTCGGAAGGGATGATGGCGGCAGGAATTTAGGCCAGCCGTGCAAGCAAAAAGGCCGGCATCGAGCCGGCCTCGTGTTCACCGGCGGACGATCAAATCCAGTACTCGGTCAAGCGCGCCGCCCATTCCTTGACCCGGTCGGCCCAGGGCCGGTCGCGCCATTGTTCGAGCGTGACCTGTTTCGAGTCGCGCAAGTCTTCGTTGAAGGCGCTCTCCATCTCGCGACCGAAGGCCGGGTCGATGATCACGACGTTCAATTCATAGTTATGGATGAAGCTGCGGCGGTCGATGTTGGCCGAGCCGATCGTTGACCAGGCTTCGTCGATGACCGCCGTCTTGGCGTGCAGCACCGCCACCTGCAGCTGGTAGATCTTCACGCCGCCGGCCAGCAGCTGCTCGTAGAAAGCCTGGCCGGCGTACATCACCAGGCCGTGGTCCGACACGCCCGGCAGCACCAGTTTCACGTCCACCCCGCGTTTGGCGGCCGCGATCATGGCATCGACGATCTGCTGGTCGGGCACGAAATAGGCCGAGGTGATGTGGACCGATTTTTTGGCTTCGTTGATCGCTACCATCAGCGACTTGTAGATTTCCGAATTGCTGCCGGGATCGGTGGCCAGCACGCGCACGAATTTCTCGCCCGCCGGCGCGAGGCGCGGGAAGTAATCGCGCGCCGTCAGTTCGCCGGCTTCCTGGCGGACCCAGTTGTTCACGAACGCCCATTGCAGCGTTGCCACGGCCGGCCCCTCGATCTTGACGTGGGTATCGCGCCAGCCGACCTTGTTCTTGTCGACATTGCCCGGCTTCTTGCGCGAGCGGAATAGCGAGCTGTTGGCGTAATCGCTGCTGATGTTGATACCGCCGGTGAAGGCCACGCGGCCGTCGACCACCATCAGTTTGCGGTGGTCGCGGTTGTTGATCGACCAGTCGCCCTTGGCCTTGGCCGGGTTCACCGGGTTGAAGGCCACCATGTTGATGCCGGCCTCCTTCATGCGGTCGAAGAAGGCCTGGGGCGTGCCGAAGGTGCCGACGCTGTCGTACATGACGTTCACGGCCAGGCCCTGGCGCCGTTTTTCCATCAGCACCTCGGCAAACTGCAGGCCGATCGGATCCTGGTCGAAGATATAGGTTTCCAGGTTGATCGAGGTGGTCGCATTGCGCGCGGCCGCCATCATCTCGCGCATCGTCGCCGGACCGTCGAACAGCAGCTGGACGTTGTTGCCGGCAATCAGGGGCAGGCCGGTCGCCTGTTCTTCCAGCACCGCCAGCTGCTTCAGGTCGGCCGTCGCATTCGCCCAGCGCCGCTGCAGCAGCGCCGAGGTCTGCCCTTTCGACATCGTGCCGCCGCGCGCGTTTTCGACCGTCGGGTTGGTCTTGTTCGCCGTCGCGGGCAGCTTGTCGGCGTCGGGCAAGGTGCGGCAGGAAGCCATTGCGCCGAACAAAGCGAGGCCGGCAATCCACCATTTGATGCGTTTGTTCATTTGTTTCCCCTTGAGGAGATCGGGATGTCGATCGTGTCGGCATCCCTGGGCCCGATGAAAAAGTCGAGCGGCGCATACAGGAAGCGACGGCCGAGTGCGCGCAGCAGCAGGACACTGCGGGTAAAACGAATATTCCGGGCGCGCAAGGCCACCCAGAGCGCCAGGTTGAAGCTCACCAGCAAATTGACGGCGCCGATCATTGCCACGCCAAGTGTGGCATTGGCTGCCATCTGCCAGCTCATCCGGTAGTCGAGGGCGACCAGGGCGGTGGCGAAGTTGGCGGTCGAAAAGGTCACGTGGCGGATGTCGAGCGGCAGCCCGAGCAGGTAGCCGACGGTGCCGGTGGTGCCGAGCAGGAAGCCGAAGAAGAAGTTACCCATCAGGCCGCCGAGATTGTTCTCGACATAGCGCGACAGCCGGTCGCGCCGCCCGACGCCGAGCAGGGCGCCCAGCCAGCGCAGCTGGCGCACCCGCTGGCCCATGCGCGTGTAGAGCGCCTTGTTGTCGTAATAGCCCGAGATCAGGCCGGCCACGAACAGCCAGACGCCGGCGACGGCCGCATACAGCAGGGCTGGCGTGCCGAAGGGGTCGATGTCGTGCAGCAGGTGCAGCGCCTTCTCGGGCGAGACGAGGTGCTTGCCCATCATCTGCTGCCAGCCGAACGCAATCGCCAGCGCGGTCGGGAAGGCCACGGCGACGTTGCCGAGCACGGCCACGATCTGGGTGCGGAACACCTTGTTGACCAGTTCGGCCATGCGGTCGAAATCGATGCTGCGCCCGTCGGGGCTGTGCAGGCCGGCGGCGATGCGCTGGGCCGTCATGGCCGGCTGCTTGGTCGCGATCGTCCAGCTCATCATGTGAACGAGCATGAAGCCGAGCGAGTAGTTCATGCTGAACAGGAAAGCCTCGACCAGGGGCGCGGCGCGCAGGTAACCCAGCAAAATCTTGAACATCGCCATGAAGCCGACGATGAAGCCGGCGCCGGCCGCGGCCTTGAACATGCTGCGCAGCTGGGCGCGGCTTTCGGCGATGTAATGCTCGCCGGTGCGGCTGGCGTTTTCCGTGACGTTGCGCGCCAGCAGGTGGATATTGTCGCGGAACAGGCCGCGCACCTGGTATTTCGTATTGTGGGCCTCGACCAGTTCCTGGGCCAGCTCCAGCGCCGCCGCGCGCTGGGCGCTCACCGGGCGCGGCGGCCCGACGTTGGCCGGCACGGTGGCGAGGGCGCGGCTTTGCGAGAGGACCTGCGCGATATCGTCCGCGGGCGCGGCCAGCCATACCGGCGGCTGCTCTTCGGTCCCTTCGCTGCTGTCGACCAGGAACAGCAGTTTACGCAGCCGGCCGATGCTTTGCGTGATGGCGACGAGCACATAGGTCAGCGCGACACTGGTGCCGAAGGACAGCGAATTGCGGCGGATCTTGGCCACCACGTCGTCGCACTGGTCGAGCATCACCAGCAGGTGGCGCGGATCGTCCGGGCGCGCAATGCTTCCTTCAAGGAAACGCCCGTATTCGTCGAGGTAGTGGTTGACCTCGATGTTCTGCATCAGGAAAGGCGAATCGAAATCCTCGATCTCGCTGTAGCTGTGCACCAGGCGCGGCTCCAGTCCCAGCGCGCAGATGCGGCAGGACAGGGTGCGGACTGCATCCAGCATGCCCATCGTCGTGACCAGGTGCGCGCGGCCGGGCGCGGCGTCCACGGGCGGCGGCGCTTCGGCGACGACGTCGAACAGGGCCAGCCAGTCGCTGTTGGGCACCGAGCGGATCCATTGATGGTCTTCTTCGGCGAACAGCACCTGGTCGAGCGCGTCGGAGAGGTAGAGGTCGTCTAGCGCGGGCGGCAACAGGCGCCAGGCAATGCGGCGTTTCAGTTCGGTGAAGAAACCGTCGTTGGAGAGGATACCGATGTCGCTGTACAGGCTCGTGTGGCGGCGTTTTTCGAGCAGGGTGACGGTATAGCTGCGCAGCGCCCAGGCCTGCGCCGGGTTTCCCCTCAGCAGTTGCGTAAGCGTGCGCACCGCCCCGCGTGCATGGCTGGGGTGGCGCCTGCGTGGCCGCAGGCAATCGACCAGCTCGATCAGCAAGTCGATGCGGTCGCTGTGCGGGCCGACGCGTTCAAGAATGTCAAGCATACAATTTCCGTTTCCCCTGTAGACGATAGTGTACGCGTTGAGCCCGTTGAAACTTGGTACGGCAGCGTACACAGCGGGCAGTTGAGGCCGCGGCGGAAATGGAAGGGGAAGAGTTGCTGTTTCGCCAGCACGTGATTGACGAGAGAACAGGGCTGTCTAGCCTACGGGGATGCCAGACAGGGTATGGATTCAGGTAAACGCCAGCAGCAAGCCAGTCAGGATGAGTCCAGTTGCCCAGCACGCGACGCCGAACACCACCGCCGCTGCCAGCGCCCCATTCCACCCGCGCCTTGCATAGCGCCGGCCAAAGCGCCGCCTCACCAGCTGCCATTGCGGCGCCGCTGCCGCCAGCAGCCACAGGCCCAGCCACGCCATCCCGATCAGTTGCGCCAGTGGCGTGGTGCCGTTGACGCGCTCGCTGACGGCTGCGGCCAGCAGTTCCAGCGCCAGCACGGCCATGCTGGCGAACAGCCAGCGGCGCGCGGTCCGGGCCGCATGCGGCTGGCCCAGCACGCGCCAGTTGTGCATCAGGAGCCAGGAGCCGAACACCGGCGTGAACAGCAGGCTCCAGGCGGCGACCGCGGACGGACGCCAGAGGGCCGGCTCATCGCACCGGTCGGAGAGGGTGGAAGCCGGGGCGCAAGTGTCGGGCATGATGAGAGGAAAAGTTGCTGAGATGTAGCAACACTATCCGCCCCAACCAGCCGCTGTTCTTGCGCGGCGTCTAAGCGAAGCCAGGGCCAATGGCCATGCCCAATGGAAAAAAGCCGCCCGGCGTGCACCGTGCGGCTTTTTACCACTGCCGATCATCAGCAAGGCTTATATATAGGCAGCCCCATCAGCTAAAGCTGATGAATTGCGCTTAGCCGCGGCCTGGCTCGGCGACGTAGATCTCGACGCGGCGGTTGCGGGCGCGGCCGCTGTTGTCGGTATTGGCCGCGATCGGCTCGCGCTCGCCGCGGCCTTCGATGGTGATGCGGGCCGGGTTCACGCCGCGGCCGGCCAGGTAGTCGCGGGTGCGCGCGGCGCGGTCGACCGACAGCGGCTGGTTGATGCCCGGGTTACCCGTGGCATCGGTGTGGCCGATGATGACGACGTTCGTGGCCGGGTTTTCGTTGAGCGTGGTGGCGAAGCGCTCGAGGACCGGCTGGAAGTTCGGCTTGATGTCCGAACGGCCGGTGTCGAACGACACGTCGCTCGGGATCTGCAGTTTCAGGCGGTTATCCGAGGTCTGGGACACTTCCACGCCGGTGCCGCGCGTGGCTTGCTCCATGGCCTGCTTTTGCTGTTCCATGCGCTTGGACCAGATGTTGCCGATCACGGCGCCGGCAGCGCCGCCGAGGACCGCGCCCTTGGCGGCACGGCTGCCGCCACCGCCGCTGGTGGTGCCGCCGATCAGCGCGCCGAGGGCCGCACCGGCGCCGGCGCCGGTGGCGGTGCCGCGCTGGGTGGCGCTCATGTCTGCACAGCCGGAGACGCCGAGGGCGAGAATGGTGGCGGCAACGGCGGATTTGGTGAAGTAAGTACGCATAGTGATCTCCTGGAAAAAAGAAATCCGTTTCGTAGGCGCGCCCGAGGGGCACGACCACGAAACGGATTGGTCAACCAACGTCGAGCGGGTGCTCTTCGGGTCGTGCCTGGTCGGTACCGGAACATGCAAAGCTTAGCGCCGCGCACGGGCCAATACAAACGATTTGGTAATGCATGCTGATTTCTATATGCCTCGACCGCTGATCAGGCGCACCAGGATCATGATGACCGCAACGACGAGCAGGATATGGATGAAGCCGCCGATGGTGTACGAAGTAACCAGGCCGAGCAACCACAAAACGATGAGAACGATGGCGATGGTATAGAGCATGATGAGTCTCCTCACAGTGGGTTTGCGCCGGTGTTGGCGCCGTGGATCCAGTATCGGAGTTTCAGCTCAGCATCACCGTTCGGTGGCGTACATTATGCGCGAGATTTTTGTTCGTTTCGCAATCCCGCGTTCCCCAGCCCCGGAACCCAGCCCATGAAGCCGAGCAGGCCGACGACGCCGATCAGGCAGGTCAGCAGGCCCCCGCTGACGAGGAAAAAGACATCATGCGGCGCCACTACGCCCGGCTGCGCGGGCGGGGGTGTAGCCGAGGCAAGTCCGAAACCGGTGACGACCAGGCCCCATGCGATGATGCCGATCCATGCAAGGCTGTTCATGGTGTTCCCCTAAAGCGAAGGTTGGAATAAGCGGCTGTTGCCGCCGCACGCGCGGCGCGTGCATGCGCTTCTGTGGCGCCCATGCATTCTCGGGCTAGCTCAGCAGTATTTCCGTGCGGTGACGCACATTGCATTGAGGAAAATATCAAGAAGGCCAGAAACTGCCCGCTTCAAGCGGCGCAATGAAAAAGGCCGGCGGTCCTTGCGGACAGCCGGCCTTTTTCAAGAGGCGGGGTAGCGCGCTATCAAGCGGCGCGCAGGCGGCCTTTGACGATGCGCACACGGTCGCCGCTACGCCATTGCGGCTCGCTGGCCTGGCGGAAGGTGCGCAGGGTGCCGTCATCCAGGCGCACCCGGATTTCAAAGCTGGTCGTCGCTTTCATGTTGCCCTCGACCTGGTTGCCGACCACGGCGCCGCCGACCGCACCGGCCACCGTTGCCAGCTGGCGCCCGGTACCGCCGCCGATCTGGTTGCCCAGCAGGCCGCCGACGATGGCGCCGCCGGCCGCGCCGATACCGCTGCCCTCGGCGCGCTGCTTGATTGCCCGCACCGATTCCACGTTGCCGCAATTGCCGCACCATTTCGGCTCGGCCGCCGCAAGCTGCACCGGCTTCTGCGCGACCGTCGTGCGCGGCGCCGGAGCGCGTTCAGGTTCCGGCGCATAGTCCTGGTCCCGGGACGGCGCGTAGCCCTGGCCCTGCGCCAGCTGTCGGGACGGATAGGCCGGCCCTGCCTGTGCGGCCGGCGCTGGTGCATACGCACCGCCTTGGGGAGCCAGCTGGGCCATGCGCGCGGCCGGTGCCAGCGGAGCGGCCTGGCCGCCTGGCGGCAGGCTTGCGGCCAGCGCGGCGCGCTCGGCTTCGTTCAGCTGGCGGTTGGCGTTGCCGCCGATCGAAGACGGGATCCAGCCCATGATGGCTGCGGTGCCGAGCAGGCAGAACAGCACGACGGCGAGCGCGGCGGCGAGAAGTAAGGGATGCTGCCTTGCACGTGCCGGAGGAGTGAGGTTGTTGTTCATAGCTTGTTCTCCATAAATTGCGGTTGGCGTCTGCTTTCCGCAGCGGCAAACACGTGGCTCGCCGATACGAACATTGTCCCTAGGAACAACAAGGTGTTCCGTGCGTCACCGAACATACACCCCCTATCAGAGCCTTTAACCTGATCTAAATTGTTTGCAAATGTATCCGTTACGACGCCTGCCGGGCTTGCCCGGGTTTTCTATTTCACCGCGAGGATTCGATGAACTTTGCTGCTCCTCCCGACGTCGTCGAGGACAACGCCAATTTGCTGCTGGCCGCGCTCCCGCCGCAGGAGCTCGCCCAGGTACTACCCATGCTCGACCAGGTTCACGTCGAGGCCGGCGAAGTGCTGGGCGAGGCGGGCAATCCGATCCGCTATATCTATTTTCCGCACGATTGCCTGATCTCGCTGCTGGGCGTGGCCGGCGGGCGCATGACGCTCGAGGTCGGCCTGGTCGGGCGCGAAGGCATGCTGGGCGCCACCGTCGCACTCGGCCACGAGACAGCCCAGGTACGCGCCGTGGTCCAGCGCCCGGGGAGCGCCAGTCGCATGGACAGCGCCTCTTTTCGCGCCGAATTCAAGCGCAACGGCGCGCTGCAACGGGTGCTCTACCGGTATACCGACACCCTGCTGGCTCAGGCCATCCAGATTGCCGTGTGCAGCCGCTTCCACGTGCTCGAGGCGCGCCTGGCGCGTTCGCTCCTGATCACGCGCGACCGCCTGCAGTCCGACAAATTCCACCTGACGCACGAATTCCTGGCCCATGCCCTGGGTGTGCGCCGGGTCGGCGTTACCAAGGCCGCCAGCGCGCTGCAGCAGCAGGGACTCATCATCTACAGCCGCGGCAATATCGAGATCCTCGATGCGGAAGGGCTGGCCGCGGCTGCCTGCACTTGCTACGAGATCGTCAAGGATGCCGGCGCCGGGGCGTTGTCGAGCGCCTTGATGTAGGCTGCGGCGCAGCGTTGAAACTTCCGGAACGCTTCCATCCGGCCATGCCGGACGCAGCGCTGCACCATTGATGTTATGATTTCTGGAACGGTTGTTTCCTTGAACACCGCCGCCCGCTTGTCGTCGAGCGAACCGGGGCTGCCGGATACCAATAACACGCTGTTCCCCATGTGGCCACTCACCGATACGGCACTGCACCTCATCGACGACGCAAACCTGATCTCGGCGCGCCGCTATTCGATCGAGCTCGACCTGGAAGGCATGTGGCAGGCCTGGCGCCTGTCGATGCGTCAGGCTGACCCGGCGCAGGCGCGCGAGCGCAGCGATGCGCTCGACAAGCGTTTACTGGACGTGCTGGCGCATGCCTGGCCAGCTCCACGCGACCAGGTCGTGATCGCCTTGTGCTACCAGGCGGAGGGCATGCGCGACGCTTTAGCTGCGCACGGGCGCCAGGCGGCCCAGGAAAAATTTGGCGATGTAGAGGACGGTAATGGTGCCGCAGAAATCCCCGATCGCCATGACCAGGAAGCTGTGGACGAGGTCAATCCTGGTTTCGTACAGCGCGAACCAGAGATGGTGGAGCAGGGGACTGGCCAGCGAAAAGGCGAGGGCGCACGCGACCAGTCTTGCCGTCGTCAGGTTGGTCAGCGCCGCCTGCAGGCCGAACCAGCGGCGCATGCCGAGATACACCAGGTAGGGGCTGATACTGGCAAGGATGCCGCCCATGAAAGAACGGACCGGGTCGTTCGGGAACAAGTAGAAAAAACAGACCCCCCACGACACCAGCAGCAAGCCGACCGCGCCCGCCTCGGCGAACAGCAGCGTGCACAGCAGGCGCACGCCCGCGGGCAGGTAGATCCAGTTGATGCCGGGCGCGAATTCGAGCCGCGTGAACAGCAATTCGTTAATTGCGAGCGCGACGACGAACATCAGAATGGTGGCGCCGACCATCAAGGTATTTAGTTTGAGCTGGCTCATCATAGTGGTCGATACAGTACAATATTCCTGAACCGGCCGGTAGAGGAATGCACCGCGCGTAGCGGTGGCTACCGGCTGTCAACGACACCATCATGAAGAAAACCCGCCCCGCCGACATCTACCTGCGCTTCCTGCAACTGAGCGCGGCCCTGCGCGGCTTGCCGACCCTGCCCGAACTCGATCCGCTGGAAGAGCGCATCCTGGCCCTCGTCGCGCGCGCCGGCCAGACCGACGAACGGCTGTCGGTGCGCGACGTGATGGGCAACCAGGAACTGGGCGCCCCCGCGACCGTGCACAACCGGTTGAAGTCGATGCGCCGGAAGGGCTGGATCATGCTGGCCGATACCGAGGACACGCGGCGCAAGCGGATCGAACTGACCCAGGCCGCCTTGCTCCATTTTGATCGCTTGTCCCAGTGCATGCTCAGCGCGACTGAGAGCCGCTGATCCAAGCCCCATGGCGGCGTTGCAGCGTCTCGCCGTACAAAAGGGTACTGTCTCCGACGCTGCGCCTTGCCCTGGGGCTTGTATCAGCGGCTCTTGGAAAAGCCGAACCCACAAACGTCGCGCCCCGCTTGCGCAGTGCACAAGCGGGGCGTTTCGTGTGTGTTTGCCTAGGTACTACAGGGGGAAAACTTAGTTCGTCTTGCCGGCCTGGTTGCCGACCACGCCGCCGACAGCTGCGCCGCCGACCACGCCCGCCGCGCTGCCGCCGGTCAGGGCGCCACCGATCACTGCGCCGGCGCCGGCGCCGACCGCAGTGGCTTTATCCTGATGCGACATGCCGGCACAGCCGGTCAGGCCCAGTGCCAGGGTTGCCAGGGTAGCGCTCACTGCCAGGTGTTTGATGTTTTTCATAATAATCTCCTTGGGTGGGTTTACTTCAGGCGCAGGTCATTCCTGACCGACTTCACGCCCTTCACTGTACGCGCAACCGATGCTGCGGTTGCCACGTTTTCCGCCGAGCTGACGTAGCCGCTCAGCTGGACAATGCCTTCGCGGGTAGCGACACCGATGTCGGCGGCATTGAGCTCCGTGCTCCGGCCGATGGCCTCTTTAACCCCAATCGTGATGCTGGAATCATCCACCTTCGCGCTTGTGGCCAGCAGGCTGCCGGTACTGCCGCAGCCAGCAAGCGTGCCCCCGAACGTCAGGGCCGCCAGCAAGGCCAGGGCCGGTTTCCAATGCGTCATGCGTCATCCTAAGTACTTGCGTGCCGTATTCCTGTTTCAGCGTTGGGTCCAGAATAAAGCCCGCACAATGTTGAGTCTGTTCGACAACACACACATCCACTTGTTTGCTCATCAACGCGTTCTGGCCACGCCCGGCGCCGGCGCCGTCGGTTTTTCCTTGGCCAGCGCAACCAGGCGGCCGCAGTCGCTGTTTTCGCCGGGACCGGTATTGATCAGCGGGATCAAGGCGGCAACCGGGGCGGCGATGGTGGCGAGCACCGCGGCGCCGCCGGCCTTCATCGCCAGCACGCCCTTGTCGACCGAAACGTCGGGTTTGCTGAACGGGCCGCGCACGTACAGCGGGGCACGCAGCGTGAACAGGCGCAGCGCCTTCGTTTCCGGCTTGATCGTCAGGTCCATCTGCTCGTTGGCCAGGCTGATGGCGCCATTGACGCGGATGATGGCTTCCTCGGTATCGACCACGAATACCTGCGACTGCATCACGCCCTTGTCGACGTCGAAATCGGCCGCCAGGCAATTGAGTTGCACCTGCTTGTCGCCGAACAGCTTGGTGACGATGATATTGCCGACGTTCAGGCCCATTTGTTCAAGCAGCATCTTGCTGATCGTGCCCTGGTTGACCAGCGCCTTGACCTCGCCGTTCGACGAACCGAGCAGGGCCGCGACCGAGGTGCCGGTGGCCGACAGCTGGGCATCGCCATTGATCTGGCCGACGGTGGCCTGCATCTTCTCGATGGTCGGGAACAGTTGCTTGATCTGGATGTGGCGCGCGCTGACCTTGGCCGTGGCGGCGATGGTATTGCCCTTGGCGCCGCTGCCGTCCATGCGGATGGTCGAGCGCAGCGTGCCGCCGGCCACGCCGAAGTCGAGCGGGGCGAGGCTGATGACGCCATCCTTCATGATCAGGTGGGTCGACAGCTTGCTGATCGGCAGCGTCTTGTCGCGGATGATCTGGTCGGCCGCGTAGCGCACGTCGGCGTCGATCGCCTTCCAGCGCTCGGTGCGGAATTCCTCGACCGGCAATACCTTGCCGCCCGGCTGCACGGCGTCGACGCCGCGGGCCTTCTTGCTTTCGTTCGAGTCGCCGCCGATGAGCGGCGCCAGGTCCGAAAACACCAGCTTGCGCGTCGACACATTGCCTGACAACTTGCCGCGCGGCTTGCCGCCTTCGTACACCAGCTTGCCGCCGATGTCGCTCGAGCCGACCTTACCCTTGAAGTTGTCGTAGGTCCAGCGTCCGTGCTCACGGTCGAGTTCGCCGCGCAAGCGCCCCGAGGTCGAAAAGGCCGGCGTTTCCGGCAGCGTGATGCCGGTGAAGTTGTACAGGCGTGCCATGCTGCGCCCGGCCAGTTCCAGCTTCAGGTCGACCGCTTTCAGTCTGGCGGGACTGGTGACCGTGCCTTCGACCGCGATACGGCTCGGGCCGCTGCGCATGTCGGCCTGGATCGGGTAGGGCGTGTCCTGGTCCTTCAGCGACAGCACCTGGCCGACCCTGCCGCCACCGGTCACCGGGGCGCCGTTGTAGCTGCCCGTTACCTTGAAGCCGACCCCGTATTTCGCATCGTTCTCCAGCGTGCGCACGTTGGCCGTCACGTCGGCCTTGGTGACCGCGTCGATCACGCGGATCACGCCGTCGGTCAGCACCACGCGCTCGAGGTCGAGCTCCCACTTCGATTTCGTGTCCTTGTGTGTATACACCCAGTTGTAGTGGGTGCTGTCGGTGCGCTGCAACTCGACATAGGGCGAGTCGAAGCGCAGTACCGGGATCCCGATCGTGTGGTTCAGGAGGCCCAGGGGATTGAGCGAGAACGAGAACTGGCGCACGCGCGCCATGTCCATCTGCTTCATGTTGGCCGGATTGCCTACGCGAATGTCATTGGCGATCAGGTGCGGCCAGGGCAGCCAGTCGCGCAGGTGGCGGTCGGCCTTGGCCATGCGCCTGGCGGGAACTTCCCACTCCACCGCAAGGTTGCCGCGAATCGCGAACGGGCGCTCGATGGCTTCGCTGACCTTCGTATTGAGCCAAGGGCGCGCCTTGTTCCAGTCGAAGGTAAGGATAAAAATGATAGCGACGATCGGGATCGCGATCAGGGTGGCCAGGAGGGCAAACAGGATTTTCTTCTTCTTGCCGCCGTGCTTGTGGCCGGCGTCGTGCTGGGCGGTGGTGTCGGGCATGACGATCCTTCATGGAGTATCGGTCTTGCGGCCAAGCTTAGCGCAAAGGAGGCGGTCATCAATGTGCGGTGTCGCACGGTGCGCCCGATGAGCGGAGAGCTTGCCGAAGCGATATTTCCTCTATGTGCGGCACCGAACCGAACGCAAGGGATAACAGGCTTATAACGTTAACAACTTTGTACCATCTACAGGAGAAAGACATGGACTTGAATCGCCCGTTGAATCAGCTGGGCCGCGTCGCGGCAATCGCTGCCGTGCTGGCCCTCTCCGCCTGCGCCAGCCAGAAGGCGCCTGCCACGGCCGATGTCGCGGTGTCGCGCAATGCCGTCGAGAACGCAGTGCAGGCCGGCGCCGCCGACCTGGCCCCGGCCGAGATCACGGCGGCGCGCGCGAAGATGATGCGAGCCAACGAAGCCCTGGCGGCCAAGGATTACAAGCTGGCGCGCGAACTGGCGATGCAGGCCCAGGCCGATGCCCAGCTGGCGCAGAGCAAGTCCAATTCGGCCAAGGCCAGCGCCGCGTCGAACGCGCTCAACGAAGACCTGCGCGTGCTGCGCCAGGAAGTCGACCGCGCCAACACGCAATAGGCCTGGCGCGCGGGTAAGCGGCGTCCCGCACGCCGGCCCGGCACTCACAAAAACTCGTCTGCCCCAGGTGGCGCACACGAACGAAAGGGAAGATCATGACATCACGTTTTTTCAAGCCTGCGGTTTTCGCCAGCGCCATCCTGCTGGCCGCCTGCAGCACCACGCCGACCACCACGCCGCAGCTGGACCAGGCACGCGCCGATTTCGTCGCCGCGAATAACAACCCGCAAGTGTCAAGCTATGCACCGCTCGAATTCAAGCAGGCCAGCGACGCGCTGAATGCGGCCAACGCCGCCGCGGCGAAAAAGGACAGCCTGGAAGACATCGACCGCCTGGCGTATGTGGCCAAGCAGAAGATCGCCACCGCCCAGGAAGTGGCGCGCGGAAAGGCTGCCGAGGCGAACATCGCCGACGCATCGCGCCAGCGCAACGAAGTGCGCCTGGAAGCACGCACCGCCGAAGCCGACCGCGCGAAACGCGACGCCGCCGCAGCCCAGGCAGCCGCGGCCTCAGCCCAGCAGCAGGCCGCGACGGCCCAGCAGCAAGCGGCGGCCGCCCAGGACCAGACCCGTGCCATGGCCGAGCGCACCGCCATGCTCGAAGCCATGCTGGTCGACCTGAACGCCAAGAAAACCGAGCGCGGCATGGTCGTCACCATCGGCGACGTGCTGTTCGCCACCAACGAGGCGAACCTGACACCGAACGGAATGTCGACGCTGCGCAAGCTGGCCGACGTGATGGCGCAGAACCCGGAGCGCTCTGTGCTGGTCGAAGGGTTTACCGACAGCACCGGCAGCGCGAGCTACAACCAGGACCTGTCGCAGCGCCGCGCGAACGCGGTTGCCTCGGCCCTGGGCAGCATGGGCGTGCCGCGCGAGCGTATCGCGATGAAGGCCTATGGCGAAGCGTTCCCGGTCGCCGGTAACGATACGGCCGCCAACCGCCAGATGAACCGCCGCGTCGAGATCGTGCTGTCGAACGAAGGCGCGCAGATCCCGCCGCGTGCAGGCGCGCGCTGAGCCGGCATATTCTAGATAAGGAAACATCATGGAAGACACAAAACACCTGGCGCATGGCTTTGACATCGCGGCGATCCGCCGCGCGGCGGCCAACCTCGACGACGGCGCCGTCACCGAGGGCTACCAGGCCGACCGCGAAGCGGTCATCGCCATGCTCAACGATGCGCTCGCCACCGAACTGCTGTGCGTGCTGCGCTACAAGCGCCACTACTACACGGTGAGCGGCCCGAACACCGGCCATATCAAGGCCGAGTTCCTCGAACATGCGCAGCAAGAGCAGGACCACGCCGACCGCATCGCCGAACGCATCGTGCAGCTCAACGGCTCGCCCAACTTCAATCCGGCCACGTTGACCGCGCGCAGCCACGCCGAATACGACGACTCGGAAGACGTGCAGGCAATGATCCGCGCCGACCTGATCGCTGAACGCGTGGCAATCGAATCCTATCGCCAGATGATCCTTGCGATCGGCGACAAAGATCCGACCACGCGCGCCATGCTGGTCGACATCATGGCGGTCGAAGAAGAGCACGCCGACGACATGTCCGACCTGCTGGCCTGAGGCCAGGCCGGGAACAGATTTTCACTCATCAATCAATAACAACGGAGTAGACCATGCAAGACACCACCCGCAACATCAAATACCAGGCCCACGCCCAGTCCTTCGACAGCAACCTGTCGGATGCCCAGTCGGACGTCAAGGCGCTGGTACGCGACGCCCAGTCGATGCTGACCGCCGCCGCTTCGCTGACGGGCGTGAAGGCAGACGAGCTGCGCGAACGCGGCATGGAAATGCTCGACCGCGCGCTGGGCCGTGCCGGCCACTACCAGGGCCAGGCCATGGAAAAGGGCCGCGAACTGGCGCACGAGGCCGATGTCTACGTCAAGGACAACCCATGGCGCACGGTGGCGGTCGCCGCCGGTGTCGGCGTGCTGCTCGGCGCCCTGCTGAGCCGTAAGCCGTAAACTGCGCCGGGGACTGCCATGGAAAAAGACGAAACCGTCATGCATAACCCCGGCCTCATGGGCGGGATCTCCAGCCTGATGAAGAGCCTGTTCGGCCTGGCCGTGTCGCGTGTCGAACTGGCCTCGCTCGAGCTGGCCGAGGTGCGCAACCACGTCATCGAGCTGGTTGCCATCTTCGGCGCGGCCTTGCTCGCCATCTGGTTCGCCATCGCCTACGGCACCGTGACGATCGTCGCGCTGGCCTGGGACGAAATGGGCTGGAAGATCCTGCTGATCATGTTCCTGGTGTTTCTCGTCATTACCGGCGTGCTGGTGGCCAAGGGCCTGGCGCTGATCAAGCAAGGCAAGCTCGCCTTGCCGGCCACGATGAAAGAACTCAAGAACGACCGCGACATGCTGCGCTGAGCGGCGCCAAGAAAGAGGGGGAACCATGCACAATCATGACGAAAAAACCGGGCTGGCCGGGCACAAGCACAGCACCGATCCCGAGTTCCGCAAGAAGGAGCTGCTGCGCGAGGGCGAATACTTCCGCAGCAACGTGGCCCATGCCAAGGCGCAGATCCGCCACGCCGCGCATCCCGAGGTCATGCTGCACGGCGTGATCGACCACGCCACCTCGGCGCTGCGCGTGCGGGCCGACGCCTTGCTGCGCCCGACCGGCACCAGCGTGTCGGCCCTGATGCCTTACGGTATGGCGGCATTCAACTTCATCCGCCAGCGCCGCATGGGAAAACAGGCCGCAGGAGCCGCCCTGGTGCTGGGGGCGATCGGGTATTACCTGAACAAACGCCGCCAGCAGGGAGCGAATTCCTAAGAAGGGCGAGGTGGGACTACACCACCACGTATCGATATGGTGGGGCTTGAGCGGCGTCGCATGTACTGGGCGCCGCTTTTTTTGCGCCATTGAATAGCCATCGGCCCGTAGCGTGGGCAGATTCTGCCCACGCGTTCAACC
>JANNNC010000191.1:0-6278 GCA_031398335.1 Massilia sp. | reverse complement strand
TGTCTTCGCCGTAATGGTCGAAGCAGGCATAGCGGCGCCGTGCTTCTTCGGCGGCAAGCGGATCGACGCCCTCGAGATACTTCAGGACCTCGCGCACCGAGGTGAACAGGCTGTACAGGTCGAGTCCGTAGAAGCCGGCCTGGGGACCGGCGCGCACGCCGGCGTTATGTGCGCGCAGCCAGTCGACGAAGTTGACGACGTCGGTGTTGCGCCACATCCATGCCGGAAAACGCTCGAAGCCCGACAGGGCCGCGTCGGCGTCGGCATCCTTGCCTTCGCCGCGCACGTAGCGGTTGACGCGGTAGGCGTCGGGCCAGTCGGCCTCGACCGCCACCGCGGTGAATCCCTTTTCGCGGATCAGGCGCTGGGTGATGCGCGCCCGCTCCGCGTAGAACTCGTGGGTGCCGTGGGTCGCTTCGCCGAGCAGCACGCAGCGGGCGTCGCCCACGAGCTTCATCAGGGCGTCGTAATCGCCCGGCCCGCCGGTGAGCGGATGGGCGGCGGCCGCCAGCGCGGCCGCGCTGATCTCGATCGCGGCCGTCATCGCGTTAGCGGACGAAACGGCTTCCCGATTTCTCGCGCTGGGCGGCATCGTGCGGAAGCGCACCGCGCTCGATGTATTGCTTCATGCGCGCCAGGTCGTCGTCCATCTGGCCTTTCGGGTCGGACCCGAAAAGCGAGGCCAGGCCGTGGCCGAGGGCGCCGGTCGGCGGCGAGTACGACAGCCGCACGGTGACGCGGGTGCCGCCGCGGTAGGGCTCGAATTCAACCGAACCGGCGTTCGGGATCTGCGCGCCCGGCTCGCTGCGCCAGGCCAGGCGCCGGTTTTTGGTCTGTTCGGTGAGCACGGAATCGAATTCGAACTGGGTGCCGGCGGGACCCTGCACCACCCAGTGCGAGCGGCGACGGCCCTGATCGCGCACGTCGACCACATGCGACATGAAGCGCGGGAAGTTTTCGTAGTTGCTCCACATGTCGTACACCTCGCTGGGGGACGCGTCGATGCGGATCGATTTTTCCAGGTCGATGCTGCGCCCGCGGCTGCTACCGCTGCCGAGCAGGTTCGAGAGCGCCGAGCCGCCGCCACCGCTGCTGCGTGCCGCCAACGCGAGCGCGGCCAGGCCGACGGCGGCGCCGACCGGCGAGCGGCGGAACAGGCCGATCAGGCCGAGCAGGCCGCCGCCGAGGACGGCGGGATTGCGCAGCAGGGCGGTCAGGTCGTCGCGGTTGTCGATATGCAGGGCGCGTCCCGCGCTGCCGGCGGCCTGGCTGGCCATGCGGCCCAGGTGCGAGGCCGCGGCGCTGGCGCTGCTCGAGGCGGAATCGACCATGCGCGACGCGCCGTCGCGGGCGTCTTCGTAAGTGCGGCGGGCCGAGCCGTTCGGCTTGGTCGCTTCGTAGGCGCGGTTGGCGCGCGAGCCCGCTTCGTCGAGGTATTTACCGGCACGGGTGCCGGCCTCGTCGAGGTACTTGCCGGCGCTGGTGCTGGCCTCGTCGATATACTTGCCGCTCGTCTTGCCGGCGTCTTCCAGCATCTCGCTGGCGGCGTCGCCCGCATGGCGGGCGGCCGTGCCGATGCGCTCGCCAATGCCGTGCCACGCATTGCCGAGCGCACTGCCGGTGCGCGAGCCTGCATCGCGGATCGCCGAGGTCGAGGTGGCGCGTCGTGCGCTGCCGCGGTCGGGATCGAGCAGGTACATGAGCAGGGCGCCGGCGGCGGCCCCGCCCAGCATTTTGGCAAGGTCGGCGGCTTCGATGCTGCTGTCGGTGGTAGTGGTATGTCGCATTTTTCTTCCTCTCTGTTGGTTGCCTCAGGTGTCTCAGGTGCTTCCGTTGCGTATGGGGTGGGCGATGTCCCGGCCGCGCCAGGCCATCGCCAGCAAATCCTGTACTTCTTCGTCACTCGTCTGGTCGAACGTTTCGTACCACTGGCTGACCGCACGAAAATGCAGGGGCGCAGCCAGGCACACGACTTCGTCCGCCAGCGGCGCCAGTGCCGCCAGCGTGTCGGGCGGGGCGACTGGCGCGGCCACGACGACACGCCGGGCGCCGCACCGGCGCGCCAGCTGCACCGCGGCCAGCATTGTCGAGCCGGTGGCAATGCCGTCGTCGACAATGACCACACTGCGCCCGGCCAGCACCGGTTCGGCACGTCCACCCCGGTAGAGGCGGGCGCGCCGTTCGATTTCCAGCAGTTCGCGCGCGGCGATCGCGTCGACCTGTTCCTGCGTCACGCCCATCAGGCCGGGCACGCCCGGCTGCAGGACGCGCAGGCCGCCGCTGCCGACGGCGCCGATCGCGTACTCGGGCTGGCCGGGCAGGCCCAGCTTGCGCACGAGCAGGATGTCGAGCTCGAGGTCGAGCGCTGTCGCCACTGCGTATGCAACCGGCACACCGCCGCGCGGCAGCGCAAGCACGATCGCCTCAGGCTGGTGCGCATAAACGCCCAGCGCTTTGGCAAGCAACTTGCCTGCCTGCACGCGATTCCTGAAACGGCGGATGTCGCCCATCGTAGTCATTCCCGCGCCCTGCCTGGCCTGTTCGGCCGGGCATGGCTCGTACGGATCGTCCAGCGCGGCCTACTGGACATCGAGCCGCCTCACCGCGCTGCCCTGTTTCTTCGGGAGCGTCAGGTGCAGCACGCCGTTTTCCAGCTTTGCCTGCGCCGTTGCATCGTCGACCTCGGAGAGCAAGGTAAAGCTGCGCATGAACTTGCGTGCTGAGCGTTCAGAATACACCACGTTTTCGCCCGCACGCCGCTCGTTTGCCTTGCGGCATTCTCCTTCGATCGTGACACGCTGATGGTCGATCGCCACCTTCAGGTCTTCCTTCTCGACGCCCGGCATTTCAGCCTGGACTTCATAGGCCTGCTCGGTTTCGGTAATGTCGAGGCGCGGGATGCTGGCACCGTCATCGAGGCGCCGGCTGCCGGCCAGGGCGAGGGGTGCGAAGAAGTCCTCGAACATGCTTTCCACGAGGCGGCCAAACCCGTCCTCGGCCACGTTGGGCCGGTATGCCGACAGGGGCGTACTGCCTCTCCTGACGAGATTCATGGTAAGCCTCCTTTCTTCACCATAGTTCCAAATGCGCGGCATGGCGCCGCACCTTTTTTATAGGGCAGCGAAGCGGCATTTTCAAGGGTGAAAAAGGGCAGGGCGAGCCCGCTTTGCGGAGATTTTGCGGGAGGGCAGAAAGGGTGCAGCCGGCCGGAACTGAAGGCGGTTCCGGCGGTCGATAAGATAAAAGAGGAAAGCTATCTCAGCCGAGCTGGCGGCGGTGCAGGCGCAGGTGCTCTTCGACAAAGCTCGAAATGAAGTAATACCCGTGGTCGTAGCCGGCGTGGCGGCGCAGGCGCACTGGCTGGCCGGCGGCACTGCAGGCGGCCTCGAAGGCGTCCGGATTGAGCTGTTCAGGCAGGAATTTGTCGGCCAGTCCCTGGTCCACCAGGATGCCCTGCGGGAAGCGCACCGGACCTGCGGCCACCAGTTCGGTGGCGTCGTAGCCGCGCCAGCTGGCCTTGTCGGCGCCGAGGTAGCCGCCGAAGGCTTTTTCGCCCCAGGGGCAGCGCGTCGGGGCGGCGATCGGGGCGAAGGCCGATACCGAGCGGAACAGCTCAGGATTGCGCAGGGCCAGCACCAGCGCGCCGTGGCCGCCCATCGAATGGCCGAAGATGCCGCAACGCCCGGCATCGGCGCCGAATTCGCGTAGCACCAGTTCGCGCAGTTCGAGGATGTAGCTGTACATATTGTAGTGGCGCGACCAGGGGGCTTCGGTCGCGTCGACATAGAAGCCGGCGCCGACGCCGAAGTCCCAGCTGTCGGCCTCGCCGGGCAGGTTGGCGCCGCGCGGGCTGGTGTCGGGCATCACCAGGACCAGGCCTTCCTCGGCCGCCACGCGCTGGGCACCGCCCTTGATGGCGAAGGTCTCTTCGGTGCAGGTCAGGCCGGCGAGGTAGAACAGTACCGGCAATTGCTTGCCTTCGGCGCCCGGCGGCAGGAAGATCGAGAAGCGCATCGGCAGGCCGATGGCGGTCGAATCGTGCTGGTAAAAACGCTGGACGCCGCCGAAGCAGGCGTGTTCGCTGAGGAGAGTTGGCATGGAAGGCTCCGGTTAATGGATACCGCAAGTATGCCAGTTCACGACACCGCCTGCCCGGCCATGGCGTGCATCAGACGATGCCGAACGCGCCCAGTAGCGCGCCGGCCCCCAGCACCCACAACAGGTGCAGTTTCGTGCGCCACACCAGCATGCAGCTGGCCAGCGCCAGCGCCCACAGCGGCCCGTGCACGCCGGGACCGCCGGCGGAGGTCGCCAATATCCAGGCGGTCGACAGCAAGAGGGCGATCACGACCGGCGCCATGCCCTGCTTGAAGGCGCGCACCGTGCGCAGTTCGCGGTTGCGGTGGCCCCATTGCGCGACCTGGTAGGTGAAGATGGTCGAGGGCAGCAGGATGCCGGTCATGGTGACCAGCACGCCGAGCACGGCGGCCGGCATGCTGCCCGCGTTCATGCCGACCTTCCAGCCCATCAGCGCAACGAACAGCACGTTCGGCCCGGGAGCGGCCTGGGCCAAAGCGATCGAATCGTTGAACTGGGCCTGGGTCAGCCAGCCATGCTGCTCGACCAGGAAACGGTGCATCTCGGAGGTCGTGGAAATGGCCCCGCCAATCGACATCATCGACAGCAGCAGGTAGTGGCCGAACAGGTTCAGCCAGTCGTGCCAGTCGAGGGTAATCTGGATGGCGCTGCTCATCGCAGCTTGCGGTAAGCCAGCACGCAACCCAGGCTGCCCAGGCCGAGCAGTACATAAAACAGCGGCAGCTTCAACAGGGCGACCAGCACGAAGCCGGCGGCGCAGATGGCCAGGCACCAGGGCAGGGGCACCGGGCTGCGTTTCAGGGAGATCGAGAGCTTCAGGCCGGCCGCCGCGATCAGCCCGGCCGAGACCGCGGCCATGCCGCGCAGGGCGCCGGCTACCTGGGGGTTGTCGGCAAAGCGCGCATGCAGGATCACCAGCAGCAGGATCAATACCAGCGGCACGGCGAGCATGCCGGCCAGCGCCGTCAGCGCGCCGCGCAGGCCGAAGTAGCGTGCGCCGATCATCATCGACAGATTGACGACGTTCGGCCCCGGCATGATTTGCGCAACCGCCCAGTCCTCGATGAATTCGTCCTGGGTCAGCCAGCGCTTGCGCTCGACCATCTCGCGCTGAACGACCGCCAGCACGCCGCCGAAACCTTGCAAGGCGAGCACGGTAAAAGCGAGAAACAGGTCGAGCAGGGAAGCGGGCTGGGGGTGCGGCGCTGCAGGGTGGGCTGGTGCGGACGGTGAACTCATCCTGCAATTATCGCGCCCACCCGCCTTCCTGTCACGCGGGCCTCAGGTGCGAGGAACTTAGCCCCCGCCGATCCCGCGCATGACGCGCCCGCTGCCGCCGCATTGCGGGCAGGGTTTGCCGTCGGACAGCTTGCCGCTGCCGGAACAGGCTTCGCAGACGTCTTCGCCGGCGCCCGGCGTGCCGGGAGTGGCTTCGTCGCCTGCCAAAGGCGCGGCGGTCAGCTGCGATGCCCGGCGCATCGTCGCCACGTCGCCAACCACCACGCAGCCGGCCATGTCCAGCGGCGAGTCGCGAAAGGCTTTGGCGATGATCTCGGGGCCGATGCCGGCGGCGTCGCCCTGGGTGATGAGTAGCGGTGGGAGTTGTACTTTCACGGGCGGGCTCCCGGTCAGGCCGGGTTGTCAATGTCAATGAATTTATGCACCAAGCCGAACTGCGCCGCCACATGACCCGCGACCGCTGGGGCACCGTAGCGCTCTGACGCATGGTGGCCGCAGGCCAGGTAGGCCACGCCCATCTCACGGGCGTAATGCGCCTGGGGCTCGGAAATCTCGCCGGTGATGAAGGCGTCGGCGCCGGCAGCAATCGACGCTTCAAAATAGCCCTGCGCGCCACCGGTACACCACGCTATACTTTTAATAGCTGTTGGCGCACGTTCTACCTGGGCTACAGGCCGATTTAATATACGCTCCAGATGTTTGGCGAGTTCCCCGGCGTGGGCGAAGCTGCCACCATCGGTGCGGGCGCCGATGAAACCGAGATCCTGCTCGCCAAAGCGCGCCGTGGCTTTCAGGCCCAACTGCAGCCCCAGCTGCGTGTTATTGCCCAGCTCGGCATGCGCGTCCAGCGGCAGGTGGTAGGCAAACAGGTTGATGTCGTGGGCCAGCAGCAGGGCCAGGCGCTGTTTCATCCAGCCCGTCACGCATCCGCTCTGCCCGCG
>JANNNC010000188.1:0-3281 GCA_031398335.1 Massilia sp. | reverse complement strand
GCCATGCCATGGCGCTGAGACAGGGCCCGATAGCCACCGCCACCAGACAAGTATTGCTGAACCACCGTGTGTTTGAACTGCTCTGAGTACTTCGACATACTTCTCCCAAAAGTTGTGTCCAACTTTTGGGGGTCAGTTCAGGAGTGCCCACCCTACGTTACGCCACTGCCAACATGCAAATTCAGATTTCGTAGCACTGACCTGTAGGGTGGGCGGGTATCCCGCCCACGCGTTCAACGCACGTAAGAACGACCGCGAACTAAAACGGCTTGACGACTACCAGGATCACGATCAGCGCCAGCAGCACGACCGGCACTTCGTTAAACCAGCGGAACCACGTATGGCTGCGTTGATTCACGCCGGCCTCGAATTTCTTCAGGATCGAACCGCAGGCATGATGGTAGCCGATCGCCAGCACCACCAGCGCCAGTTTCGCGTGCAGCCAGCCGCCCTTGATGCCGAAGCCCAGCATTAACCAGAGGCCCAGCAGCAGCGCCGGAATGGCGAGGATCGAGGTGAAGCGGTAGAGCCGGCGCGCCATGCCGAGCAGGCGCGTGGTCGCCGTAGCGTCGGTTTCCTGGGCCAGGTTGACATAGATACGCGGCAGGTAGAACAGGCCCGCGAACCAGGAAGCGATGAAGATGATGTGGAAGGCTTTGATCCAGAGGTACATGGGTTCCTTGTGGGTTTTTATTGTGGATCAGCTGCGTATTTCGCCGTGACCGAACACGACGTACTTGAGTGAAGTCAGTCCTTCCAGCCCGACCGGGCCGCGTGCGTGCAGCTTGTCGTTCGAGATACCGATCTCGGCGCCCAGGCCATATTCGAAGCCGTCGGCAAAGCGGGTCGAGGCATTCACCATCACCGAGGCCGAATCGACTTCGCGCAGGAAGCGCAGCGCGGCGCTGTAGTCTTCGGTAACGATGGCTTCCGTGTGCTTCGACGAATAGCGGTCGATGTGGTCCATCGCCTCGTCGATGCCGGCCACCACCTTCACCGCCAGGATCGGGGCCAGGTACTCGGTGCTCCAGTCTTCCTCGACGGCTGCCGCCAGGTGCGGATAGCCGGCCAGGATCGCCTGCGCTTCGGCGTCGGCGCGCAGTTCCACTTCCTTGGTCTGGTAGAGCTCCGCCAGCTGCGGCAGCACGGTGGCGGCCACCAAGCGCGCGACCAGCAGCGTTTCCATCGTGTTGCAGGTGCCGTAGCGGTGGCATTTGGCGTTGAAGGCGATCGGCAGCGCTTTCGCAAAATCCGCCTTGTCGTCGATGTAGACGTGGCAGATGCCGTCCAGGTGCTTGATCATCGGGACCGTCGCTTCATCGATCAGGCGCGCAATCAAGCCCTTGCCGCCGCGCGGCACGATGACGTCGACATACTGCGGCATCGTGATCAGGGCGCCGACGGCGGCGCGGTCGACCGTATCGACCACCTGCACGGCGTCCACTGGCAGGCCGGCCTTGGCGACACCCTCGGTGACCAGTTTGGCCAGCGCGCGGTTGCAATGGATCGCTTCCGAGCCGCCGCGCAAAATGGCCGCGTTGCCGCTCTTGATGCACAGCCCGGCGGCGTCGACCGTCACGTTCGGGCGCGCTTCATAGATGATGCCGATCACGCCCAGCGGTACGCGCATCTGGCCGACCTGGATGCCGCTCGGGCGCGATTTCATGTTCGAGATCTCGCCGATCGGGTCCGGCAAGCTCGCGATCTGGCGCAGGCCTTCGACCATGGTCGAAATGGCGGCGGGCGACAATGCCAGGCGGTCGAGCAGCGCCGGCGCCAGGCCGGCGGCGCGGGCGGCGTCGAGGTCGAGCGCATTGGCGGCGGCCAGCATGGCCGCATCGCGTTCGATGGCCTCGGCGATCAGGAGCAGCGCGCGGTTGCGCGTCGCCCCATCGGCGCGCGCCATCGCACGCGACGCGGCGCGGGCGTTGCGGCCCAGCGTGTGCATGTAGTCGGTGATGTCCATGGTGTTCGATTCCAGTGTGCGTTAAGCAGTGATGGGGCGTTCGGATGCGTTTCGACGGGCGGGCCTGCGTTGAACGCGTGGGTGGGAGACCCGCCCACCCTACGGTCCTCCGCTTTGACGCGGGCTTACCGCGCCACCTTCAAGGCCAGCTGCAGCATCGCATCCCATGCATCCCCCGCGAAGGCCCTGGCGCGCAGCCCCTTGACCATCTTGTCGACCTGCGCCGCCTCCTGCAGCGCGCTTTCGAGCGTGGCCAGCGAGATGCGCCGCAAGGCCGGATCCATCATCCGTTCGCGCGGGCCCCAGATGCGGTATTCCTTCAACAGCGCCCCGAGCGGCCTCCCCTGCGCCATCCCGGATTTCAATTTTAACAGCGTGCGGATTTCTTCGGCGACGGCCCATAACACCAGCGGCAGCGCCTCCCCTTCCCCCTTCAGCCCCTCGAGCATGCGCACCAGGCGCGCCGGGTCCCCGGCCAGCATCGCTTCCGACAATTTGAAGACGTCGTAGCGCGCCACGTTCAGCACGGCGTCCTGCACCTGCTCGAAACTGAGTTTGCCCGGCTCGTGCAGCAGGCCCAGCTTCTGGATTTCCTGGTGCGCGGCCAGCAGGTTGCCCTCGACCCGGTCGGCGATGAAATCGAGCGCGCTGCGGTCGGCGCTTTGCCCCTGGCTTGCCAATCTCTGGCCGATCCAGTTGGGCAGGTGCGCGCGCTCGACGTTCGGGATTTCGATGTAGACCGCCGCTTGCTGGAGCGAGGCCACCCACGACGCTTTCGCCGTCTGCCAGTCGAGCTTGGGCAGCGTGATCAGGGTCAGGTTGTCGGGACTGAGGTCCTTGGCATAGGCTTGCAGGGCGGCGCTGCCGTCCTTGCCGGGTTTGCCGCTCGGGATGCGCAGCTCGATCAGCTTCTTGTCGCCGAACAGGGACAAGGCCTGGTTCGCCGCCAGCAGTTCGCCCCATTTGAAGGTACGCTCGACGGTCAGCACGTCGCGCTCGGTGTGGCCGGCCGCGCGCGCGGCGCGGCGGATTTTATCGGCCGCTTCCAGCGCCAGCAGGTGTTCGTCGCTGCTGATGACGTACAGCGGCGCCAGCCCCTTTGCCAGATGGGGCTCGAGCGCCTCAGGCCTTAATTGCATTACTGCCTCGCTGCGCTCATTGCGGCTTCAGCGCGGCCAGGCGGCGCATCACCTGCTGCACCAGGTCGGACTGCATGTCGCGGTAGAGCAGCGCTTCTTCGCCTTCCTTGGCCAGCAGGGCTTCCTCGCTGAAGGCCAGGTTGCGGCGCAGCGTGATCTCGGTCGGGCCGAGCATC
>JANNNC010000181.1:0-35397 GCA_031398335.1 Massilia sp. | reverse complement strand
GGGAGCCAGAACATCAAGAAGAGCGTCGAGCGATCGGCGCTTTTTTTTCGTCCGCAGGGTGGGCACGCTGTGCCCGCGCGGAACGGGCGGATCCGGCGGCCGGCAGCCGGGATTGTAGGCTCGCTACCGTCTGCAAGAGCGTTTGCGAGCGATGTCGGTACTGCGTGCTTCGCCTTTGCACTGTCTCTGCCGCAAACGATGATCATCGTTCCGCGCGGGCACAGAGTGCCCACCCTGCTGCAAGCCTATTGAAAGACTGCTACGATCAGTGTTTCTCCCCACAGGTGCTTACATGACCCGTAGTTTCAAGATCGCCGCCATCGCCGGCGACGGCATCGGCAAGGAAGTCCTGCCGGAAGGCCTGAAAGTCCTTGCAGCGGCCGCCAGGCGCTTCAATATCGACATCGAGTTCGTCCACTTCGAGTGGGCCAGCTGTGACTACTACCTGAAGACTGGCGACATGATGCCGCCCGACTGGAAAGCGCAGCTATCAAGCATGGACGCGATCTATTTCGGCGCGGTCGGCTGGCCGGCCACGGTGCCCGACCATATTTCGCTGTGGGGCTCGCTGCTGAAATTCCGGCGCGAGTTCGATCAGTACATCAACCTGCGTCCGGTGCGCCTGTTTGAAGGCGTGCCGTGCCCGCTGGCCAACCGCAAGCCGGGCGATATCGATTTTTATGTGGTGCGCGAAAATACCGAGGGCGAATACACGAACCTGGGCGGCATCATGTTCGCGGGCACCGAGCGCGAAGTGGTGATCCAGGAATCGGTCTTCAGCCGCCATGGCGCCGACCGCGTGCTGAAGTACGCGTTCGAGCTGGCCCGCTCGCGCGAGCGCAAGCACCTGACGGTGGCGACCAAGTCGAACGGCATCGCGATCAGCATGCCATGGTGGGACGGGCGTGCCGATGCGGTCGGCGCGGACTATCCCGAGATCACGGTCGACAAGCAGCACATCGACATTTTGACCGCGCGTTTCGTGCTGCAGCCGCAGCGTTTCGACGTGGTGGTGGCCTCGAACCTGTTCGGCGACATCCTGTCCGACCTCGGTCCGGCCTGCACCGGCACGATCGGCCTGGCGCCTTCGGGCAACCTGAATCCGGACCGGACTTTCCCGTCCCTGTTCGAACCGGTGCACGGATCGGCGCCGGACATTGCAGGCAAGGGCATTGCGAATCCGATCGCGATGATCTGGTCGGGAGCGATGATGCTCGGTTTCCTGGGCGATGGGCCGGATGCGCCGGCCGGGTGCCGCGAAGCGCATGACGCGATCGTTGCGGCGATCGAGGAAGTGCTGCGGGCCGGGCCGCGGACGGGGGATTTGGGTGGGCAGGCCACGACCGTGGAAGTGGGCGACGCGATCGTGGGCTTGTTAGGTTGAGGTCTGGTGTCGGCGCACGGATGCAAGGTTCGATGCGCCCTACACCCAGAGTGGACTCCCGAGTCCACCCTAGGGCACCGCGACTGCTTCAGGGTGGATAATCAATCCTTCCCGCGCCAGTGGCGACAGCTTGTCGAACCACGGCGCCTCTCCTTCCAGCTGATGCGCCAGCTGCAGCAGCTTGTCCTCGCTGCCGAACCGCCCCACGAACTGGACCCCAAGCGGCAAGCCTGCGGCGGTCCAGTGCAGCGGCACCGACATCGCCGGCGTGCCGGTCAGGTTGGCCAGCTGGGTGAACGGCACATAGCGCAAATTGTCGCGCGCGATCTTGTTGACGGTACTTTCCAGTAAGCCCAGGCGCGCCAGGATGCCGAGCACGCCCGTGCGCTGCAGCAGATCGAGCGCGAACTGCTCGCCGCGCGGCGGGTCGCCCTGGCCGTGGCGGATCGGGGGATGGGCCAGCGTTGGCGTCAGCTGCATGTCGTAACGCGTGTGGAAACGCGCCAGCGCGCGCGAGAAGTCGTTCCACTTCGCCATCTGCATGGTGAGCCGTCCGGCCGGCACGCTGGCGCCGAGCGTCATCAACAGCCGGGTCATGAGTTCCACGTCGCCGGTACGCCCGCCGAGCGCCCGCGCGCGTTCCACCATCGCCGGCACCTGGCCGAAATACACGTGCAGGAAGCTCTCGGCCAGCGCGGCGCCGTCGATCTCGGGCGCGGCCTCTTCGACCTCGTGGCCGAGGCCGCGCAGCAGGTCGACCGTCTTGTGCACGGCCGCCACCGCTTCCGGATGCACCGCGGTGCCGATCGGTGAAGCAGTGCTGAAGCCGATGCGCAACTTGCCCGGATCGCGCCGTACCAGCTCGCGCCAGGGCGCAGGCGGCGGGGCGATGTCGAACGGGTCGCCCGGCTCGGGTCCGGCCAGGATGTCGAGGGCCAGGGCCGAATCGCGCACGCTGCGCGAGAGCACGCCTTCGGTCGAGGCGCCGTACCAGACCTCGCCAATCGCCGGTCCCGACGACACCCGCCCGCGCGAGGGGCGCAGCCCGAACAGGCCGCAGCAGGCGGCGGGAATGCGGATCGAGCCGCCGCCGTCGTTCCCGGCCGCCATCGGCACGATTCCGGCCGCGACCGCCGCCGCCGCGCCGCCGCTCGAGCCGCCTGTCGTATGGCCCAGGTTCCAGGGATTGCTGGCGCGCCCGTACAGCACCGAGTCGGTGACCGCCTTCAGTGCAAATTCGGGCAGGTTGGTCTTGCCGAAGATGACGAGGCCGGCGTCCAGGTAGCGCCGCACGACGGCTGCGTGTTCGGCCGGCACGTGGCCTTGCATCGAGCGGCTGCCGAAGCTTGTCGGCACGCCGGCATAGTCCTGCACGATATCCTTGATCAGGAAGGGCACGCCGGCCAGCGGCCCGGCAAGCGGACCGGCAAGCTGCTCCCGCGCCTGTGGCTCCAACAAGCGGCAGACGGCATTGATGCGGCCGTGGACGGCGGCGTTGCGGGCCAGGGCCAGGCCGAGTAGTTGATCGGGTGTGGTATCGCCGCGCGCAACGAGGGCGGCGAGGGCCGTGGCGTCATGTTGCAGGTAGTCCGCGAAATCCATGGGGGTCTTTCAAAAGTATTGCCCAGTATGAAATAGCTTTAATGCAACACTGTCAAGCTCAAATCAATTCCGTCATTTCCGGCGCTTCTTGTCATTCGACGTATACGTGCGCGTATAAAAATCCGGCGGCTTCTTTGCCACCCAGTCGATGAAGGCGCGGATTTCGTCGTGGCCGCGCAGCGCGTCCCAGGTGTGGTAGGTGCGCAGCAGTTCGCGCTCGGTGAAGGCCGAGTGGATCTTGCGGTGGCAGATCTTATGGATCGGGAACTGTTCCTTGCCCTTGAAGGTCTTCGGCACCAGGTGATGGCGATCGATATTGACGGCGCCCAGTTCGCGACCGCACAAGGGGCAGCTTGGGTCGTCCACGTGGTCCCCGTCCGGCAAAAGTTGTGTCCACAGCAGGTGGTGTCGAATCCCGGAGGATCAAGCACGATAGTGAATTCGATGAACTCGCTGTTCACATTGATGTAGAATCTAGGCTTCACAAAATGTAATCTGGCCTCGGCGCAGTCTGCAAAACGGGGTCTTCAGAGCGATGATCGAAGACGATTCCAGTACCTGTTCGATCCTTCTGATCGATGACGAACCCTTTGCCCAGCAGATCATCGAGCATGGCCTGAAAACCTGCGTCAGGCATGTGCTGCGCTACGAGTCCAGCCCGGCGCGCGCGGTCGACCTGGTGCGCGAACTGGGCATCACCGTGGTGCTGGTCGACCTGCGCATGCCCGGCCTCGACGGCTTCGCGTTCACCCGCCGCCTGCGCGCCAATCCGGCCACCGAAAACATTCCCGTCATCATGCTGTCCTCCGAGGACGATCCCGAGATCAAGGCGCAAGCCTTTGCCGCGGGCGTCAACGACTACATGGTGAAATGGCCCGATCCGCGCGAGCTCGTGGCGCGCGTCCAGTACCACAATGCCGCCTGCATCGCCCGGCGCGAGCGCGACGCTGCTTTTGCCTCGCTGCGCGTCTCCCAGCAGCAGCTCGCCGCCAGCGAATCGGCGCTGCACCAGGCGCAGAAGATGGAAGCGATCGGCCAGCTGACCGGGGGCGTGGCCCACGACTTCAACAACGTGCTGCAGATCATCGGCGGCAACCTGCAACTGCTGAAACTGGTCGGCGGCCTGAACGATGCGGCGTGTTCTCGCGTCGAGACGGCGCTGGCCGGCGTCGAGCGCGGCGCCAAGCTGTCCTCGCACCTGCTCGCGTTTGCTCGGCGCCAGCCGCTGCAGGCAGTCGTGCTCAATCCCGGCCACCTGCTGCGCGACATGGACGACATGATGCGCCGCGTGCTGGGGCCGAACGCACGCGTCGTCACCGATATCGATCCGGCGCTGTGGAGCACGGTCGCCGATCCGAACCAGCTCAATAACGTGCTGCTCAATCTCGCCATCAATGCGCGCGACGCGATGGGCGGCAACGGCACCCTCCTGATCCGCGCCGGCAATGCCGGCGGCCAGTCCCCGGCGCCCGGCGCCACGCTGCCGCCCGGCGTGTCGAGCGGCGAATACGTCGTCATCGAAGTGTCCGACACCGGCAAGGGCATGCCGCCGGAAGTCCTGCAGCGCGCGTTCGAGCCCTTCTTCACGACCAAGCCGGTCGGGCAGGGCACGGGCCTGGGCCTGTCGATGGCGTATGGCTTCGTGAAGCAGTCGGGCGGCGAGATCGTCCTCGCAAGCGAAGTGGGGCGCGGGACCAGCGTGCGCATCTTCCTGCCGCGCAGCGACACCGAAGCCGCGCAGCCGGAGCCACAGGCGGACGTGCCACTCTACGGCGGCCTGGAGACAATCCTGGTGGTGGAAGACGAGGAAGACGTGCGCAGTGCGACCTGCGCGATCCTGTCCGCGCTCGGCTACCAGGTGCTCGAAGCCTGCGATGCGGCCGGGGCGATTGGCGTCATCGAAAGCGGTCGCCACATCGACCTGGTGTTTACCGACGTGATCATGCCGGGTCCGGTGAGCAGCCTGCAGCTGGGGGACGCGGTGCGCGAACATTTGCCGCATGCACAGATCTTATATACCTCGGGTTACGCCGAAGGCGTACTGGCGCACGAGGGCAAGGTCAGTGCTTCGGTGCACCTGCTGCAGAAACCCTATCATCCGGACGCGCTCAGTGCGCGCATCCGCCATTTGCTGCGCCCGGGCCGGAATGGCGGCGCGGCAGCCATTGCCCGGCGCGCGGCCACTACCGCCGCGTAGAAAACGCGTTCAGGCGGGCGGGATGTAGCGGAAGGAGCCCGGCGGCGGTTCGTTCAGCACCGCCCAGAAGATGCCGAGATCGGCGATCGCGCGCACGAATTCCTTGAAATCGACCGGTTTCACGACATACGCATTCACGCCCAGCTCGTAGCTGCGGATCAGGTCCTGTTCTTCTTTCGACGAGGTCAGCATCACCACCGGCACGCTTTTCAGGTGCGCCGTTTTGCGGATCGTCGCCAGCACTTCCAGGCCGTCGATTTTCGGCAGCTTCAAATCGAGCAGGGTAACGGCCGGATTGCCTTCCGCACGGCCGGCGAATTCGCCGCGGCGCAGCAGGTAGTCGAGCGCTTCGGCGCCGTCGCGCACGACGACGACTTCGTTGGCGAGCTGGCTACGGGCCAGCGCCACCAGGGTGAGCTCGAGGTCGTGCGGATTGTCTTCGACCAGCAGGATGGGTTTTAACATGATCAGGTTCGATGTTGGATTGAAGGTGCCAGGGCACGTGGAATACTGAATGAAAAAGTGGCGCCGCGCCCTTGCACGGACTCGGCCCAGACGCGCCCGCCATGGCGCTCGACGATGCGGCGCACGTTGGCCAGGCCAATGCCCGTGCCCTGGAAGTCTTCCATCCGGTGCAGGCGCTGGAACACGCCGAACAGCTTGTGCACGTAATCCATGTTGAAGCCGGCGCCGTTGTCGGCAATGTGGAACACGGTTTCCTGCGCGCTTTGCTCGGACCAGACGCGGATCGTGGCCGGGTCGCGCCCGCCGGTGAACTTGACCGCGTTCGACAGCAGGTTCTGCACCGCCAGGTGGAGGAAGGTGGGGTCGGCCGTGATGCGCGGCAGCGGCGCCAGGTTCCATTCGATGTTGCGGCCGGCCGTGTCGAAGGCCAGCTTGTCGATGCAGGAAGCGACCAGGTGCGACATGTCGATCTCGACCGGACGCAGGGCGGCGCGGCCCATCTGCGAGAAACTCAGCAGGTCATCGACGAGTTTGCCGGCCAGGCGGGCGGACTCCTTGATGTTGGTGAGGAAGCGCTGGCGCAGCGTTGCGTCTTCGCTGCTGCTCGATTCCAGCAGCAGGTCGGAAAAGCCGACGATGTGGCGCAGCGGCGCGCGCAGGTCATGCGAGACCGAATACGAAAACGCTTCGAGTTCCTTGTTGGCGCGGCCGAGTTCCTCGGCCAGTCCCGCCATCTGCTCGGCGCGCTCGAGCGCGATCCCGAGCAGGGCGCTGCGAAACTCGCCCGTCAGTTCGATCTCGGCGATGTGCCAGGGCAGGCTGACGCCGTGGATTTCCTCGTGCCAGGCGGCAAAGCTGGTGCGCGGCGTGAGCTGGGGCGGGATCGCCGCCGTGTCGGCGGCAGTTTCCTTCTCGTGCGGATTGCCGGCCCATTCGATCGTCTCCACCACTTCCGGACGAAACCACAGCAGGTAATGCCTGTGCAGGCGCGAGATCGGCATGGCCAGCACGCCGCTGGCATTGCGCGCGAGCGCCGCGCCGCCGGGATACTCGGCCGTGAGCTGGTCGGTTGAATAGATGGCATCGCCATGGCCCTGCAGTTCGATCCAGGCCACCAGGGCTTCGATGGCCGCGGCGTCGGGCGTGTCGCCGTAGGTCAGCAGGCGCTCGTCGGCGACGACCGCCACCCCGCCCGCGCGCGCGAAGCGCAACAGTTCAGGGAAGACGCCGCTCATGTTGTCGATGACGTCGGCGCCCTTGGTGAGGTTGCCCAGCATCGCCACCATCATGCGCCGCACGTCGAGGCGAAACTGCAGTTCGCTCGCGTCCTCGCGCGATTCGATGCACAGCGCCAGCACCTGGCCGAGCTGTTCGCAGGCGGTGAGCCTCTCGAACGGCAGCGGGCAAGGCGTTTCGTTATGGCAGGAGATCATGCCCCAGAGTTTGCCCTTGACCATCAGCGATACCGACATCGACGCCAGCGTGCCCATGTTGCGCATGTATTGCAGGTGCACCGGCGAGACGCTGCGCAGGGCCGCGAACGACAGGTCGTTGCGCTGCCCGGTGACAGGGTTTGCCGCCGGCACCAGCGGCGAGGGCGCGTAGTTGGCGTCCTGGATCAGGCGGATGCGCGACAGGCCGTACAGCTCGCGTGCCTGGGCCGGGATGTCCGAGGCCGGAAACCGCTGGCCCAGATAGGAGTGGTAGGCCTCGTCCTTCGATTCGGCCATCACGTGGCCGTGGCCGTCGCGGTCGAACTGGTAGACCATCACGCGCCCGAATCCGCTGACCAGGCGCACCTGGTGCGCCGCAAGACGGGACAGGGATTCGACCGATTCGTTCTCGTTGACCTTCAGCAGGAAGTCGCCCAGCAGCGGATACAGGTTGCGGAAATCCGGCGCTTCGGCGCGCTCGACGTTTTCGAATTCGAGGATGGTCACGCCATCCCAGGCGTGGCCGAGGACGTCGAAGTGGCGCTCGCGCCGGACCGTTATCGTACCCAGGTAAAACGGCCGCTGGCCCAGGCTGCCGTCCCGGAACGCGCGCGCCAGGCCGTCGGCGGCAGCGCGCCCGATGATGCCGGCCAGCGGCCGGCCGAGGGCGGCTTCGGCGTCAAGCCCGATCCACTTTGCGAGATTGGCGCTGGCCTGCAGGACGTCCCCGGCCGCCGACAGGGTCAGCAGGAAGCCATGCGGCTGGATGCTGCCGGGCGTGCGGATCGGTTCGCGGTCACAGCCGGACAAGTCGAGCGGTGATGATGGGGGTGGAGTCATGGGGCGCGGGCACAGGCACGGCTGGGTTGCAAAAGCGGTATTCTAGCGTGAAAGGGGAGGCCGGGCACGGCCCGATGCGGCCCGTTGCGGGGCCTGGTGCGGGCGGAACGAATCGACAAGTGTTTGAGGCGATCCGTGCTTGACCTTTCTTTCGGAGCATGGCCAGCTAGGCAGCTCTGGCGTGGCCGCTAGCGCCGTTTTAAGTTTATCATGGCGCCTTGTCCGCCACTCCAGTGTCCCTGTTTTCCATGACCAATCAACTAGCCGCCAGGAAGCCGCTGACCGAAGAACAGCGCTTCCAGTACCTCATTTCCGGCATCAGCGACTATGCGATCTACATGCTCGACACCGAGGGCCACGTCAGCAGCTGGAACGCCGGCGCCCAGCGCTTCAAGGGCTACCTGGCGCCGGAAATCATCGGCCAGCATTTCTCGCGTTTCTACACCCCCGAGGACCAGGCCAGCAAGCTACCGGCGCGCGGCCTGGCCACCGCCCTGGGCGAAGGCAAGTACGAAGCCGAAGGCTGGCGCATGCGCCAGGACGGTACGCGCTTCTGGGCCAGCGTCGTGATCGACCCGATCTACGACGAACACGGCACGCTGCTCGGCTACGGCAAGATCACGCGCGACATCACCGAAAAGCGCCAGGCCGAGCAGGCCCTGCGCGCCAGCGAGGAACGCTTCCGCCTGCTGGTGCAGGGCGTGACCGACTACGCCATCTACATGCTCTCGCCGCTTGGCGAGGTCAGCAACTGGAACGTCGGCGCCGAGCGTATCAAGGGCTACCAGGCCGATGAAATCGTGGGCCGGCATTTTTCGACTTTTTATACTGCCGAAGACCGCGCCGACAGCAGGCCGCAACGGGCGCTCGACACGGCCGCGCGCGAGGGCCGCTACGAAGCCGAGGGCTGGCGCTTGCGCAAGGATGGCACCCGCTTCCGGGCGCATGTCGTGATCGACGCCATACGCGACGACATGGGCCAGCTGATCGGCTTTGCCAAGATCACGCGCGACCTGACCGAAAAAAAGAAGGCCGACGCCGCGCTGGCCGAAGCGAATGCGGCCCTGTTCCAGTCGCAGAAGATGGAATCGATCGGCCAGCTCACGGGCGGCATCGCGCACGACTTCAACAACCTGCTGTCGGTGCTGGCCAGCGGCCTCGAGGTGCTGACCCTGGGATGCGGCGGCGGCGCCGACAGCAAGACCTTCGACAGCATGCGGCGCGCGGTCGACCGCGGCGCCACGCTGACCCAGCAACTGCTGGCCTTTGCGCGCCAGCAGCCGCTGCAGCCGGAAACGCGCAGCGTGAACCGCCTCATTTCCATCTTCCTGCCGGCCGCGCCGGGCCAGGAGGGCGAAACGCCGCACCCCGACAGCACCGAGCTGGTCCTGTTCGTCGAGGACGAACCCGACCTGATGGACGTGGCCGCGGCGCTTTACATCAGCATGGGCTATGAGGTCGTCACCGCGTCGAACGCACAGGAAGCCTTGAGCCTGCTGGAGAGCCGCGAGGTCGATATCCTGTTCACCGACATCATCATGCCGCACGGGATGAACGGCATCGAACTGGCGACTTACACACGCGAGCATTGTCCGGCCGTAAAGATCATCCTGGCCTCGGGTTATCCGCTGCCGGCCTTGAGACTCGAGGACGCCAACTTGCAGGATTTCGCCTTCGTCAACAAGCCGTACCGCCTGTCGGACCTGGCGCGCGCCTTGCGCACGACGGCCTGAGCAAACTGTCGCCATGGCCCTGCATATCGCCACGCCGCTGCTGGAGTCGAACGCGTTTCCTGCCCGTCCAGGCGCGCGTGTCTGGCTGAAGATGGAAGCGCTGCAGCCGAGCGGCTCGTTCAAGCTGCGCGGCATCGGCCACGCCTGCCAAATCTATGCGGCCCGCGGTGCGCGGCGCATCGTCGCCGCGTCCGGCGGCAATGCCGGGCTGGCGGCGGCTTACGCGGGCAGGCGGCTCGGCCTGCCGGTGCTGGTCGTGGTGCCGGAAACGACCAGCGCGCGGGCGCAAGCCCTGCTCGCGCGCGAAGGCGCCGAGGTCTGCATCCACGGCCAGTCGTTCCAGGAAGCGAACGCGCACGCCCACCTCCTGCTCGGGCCGCAAGACGCCTTCATTCACCCCTTCGACGATCCGCTGCTGTGGGAGGGGCACGCCGGCATGATCGACGAAGTCGCGCAGGCGGGCGTGCGGCCGGACGCGGTGGTGCTGGCCGTCGGCGGTGGCGGCTTGCTGAGCGGCGTGGTGGCCGGCCTGCGGCGCCAGGCCTGGAATGACCTCCCCGTGCTCGCCGTCGAAACCGTGGGCGCCGATTCCTATGCGCAGTCGCTGGCGGCGGGCGAACGCATCGAACTGCCGGCCATTGCCAGCATCGCCACCTCGCTCGGCGCGCGCAAGGTGTCGCAGTACGCCTTCGAGCTGGCGCGCACGCATCCGATTACGCCGGTCGTGGTGACGGACGGTGAGGCGGTCGCGGCCTGCCTGCGCTTCATGGATGATCACCGCCTCGTGGTCGAACCGGCTTGCGGGGCAGCGCTGGCGCTGACTTACCAGCCGGATGGACCGCTGGCCGCGTTCGGGAATGTGCTTGTCATCGTGTGCGGCGGGGCCACGGCCACGGTGGCGCAGTTGCAGGCCTGGGATGCGCAGTTGCGTTAAGGTGATGGGAGCAGGTGGCGGTGCACGCACCGCCCGTAGCAAGTTCATGGAACCGTGGTGCACCGTAGGCTGGGCACCGTGCCCACGCGGATCGCGCAAACCGACAGTCTCACAACGCAAACAAGAGATCGCTAACGCGCTCGTAAATCCGGTCCGCCGCCGGCCCCTTGTTCGGCCAGTTCAAAATATCGAAGTGGTCATATCCCTGGTAAGTTCCGAGAAAATTCCAGCTTCCCCGCACCGGCGTGCCGTCGAACTCGTGCACCGGATGTCCGGCGGGGGCGCGCATGCTCACCGTGTTGACCACGCCGTCGTTGGCGAACCAGCGGCTGTCGATGCGCACCCGGCCCGGCGCATCCTGGGTGTAGCCGCCCATTCCGTGCTGCAGGAACGAGGGCACGATCCATTCCCCGGCATAGGTTTTGTAGTAGGCGAACATGTCCTCCCGCGGGTACTGGTAGTAGCGGTTCTGGAGCGGCGCGATGCGGCGGTCGGTGTCGTTGCAGCACGGGGCGCCGGCTTCGGTGGCCTGGGTGCCGATCGAAAAATACCAGACGTGCGGCGAGGTGCGCGCCCAGGCATTGAAGTTGTGCGCGCCATCGGGCGCCAGTTCCCAGTTGGCCAGGTCGGCCAGCAGCCAGTCGCGCAGCGGCGCAGGCAGTTCAAGCAGGATGTCAAGGACGGCGTCGCGCAGGGTGGTGCCATTGTGCGGTGTCGAGATCGTGGTCACGCTGCGGATCCAGCCAAGTTTTCCGCCCCTGTACAGCTCGCCCCCGCCGGCTTGCAGGTCGCCATGTTCGAGCAGCTCGACCAGTGCGCGAATCGTGGTGCCGCCCTGGCTGTGCCCGATCATGTGCAGCGGATGGTCGGCGTCCCAACCCGGGTACAGCGCCAACGGATAGCCCTGGGGATTGTCGAAAGGGTTGGCGGCCCAGCACTTGAGCACCTTTTCGCTGCCGTCGGCGGCGATGCGCGCCGCGCCGTCATCGACGCAGCCGCCCTTGAGCTGGGCGTACAGCTCGGCCGCGCGTTCGCGGTTGCTGGCAATCGCGCCGACCACGGCGGTAAAGACCGTGTGCGGTCCCTTGTAGCTGCGCAGCTGGGCGGCGATGTTGCCCTGGCCGCCCCAGTAGAGGAAGCCGCTGCGCTGGAACTGGTCGGGGCCGAAGCCGAGGAAGCCGTGCACCAGCACAACCGGATCGTTGTTGGCGCCGCGCGCGGCGTTTGAAAACGCTGCCAGCATCAAGATCAGTGCGGCGAACAGGGTCCGAAAGAAACGCGGCATGGAAACACTCCGGAAGGGCGGTTGCCTATTGTCGGAGCGTGGGCAAGGGCAGTGTTTGCGCCAGGTCGAGTGGCCGCGCTTCAAACGCCGATGGCGCACTAAAACAGTGCGCCGTCGGCTTGACGAAATGAATTACTGCGCTGTCGGGGCCGCTTTGGCCGGAGGCACCGGCTCTCGTGCCCCGGTACTACCCACCGCGCCCGGCGCATTCGCATCGGCCGGCGCCGCGATGGCGGCGGTCATGCTGGCCTTCTCGGCGGCGTCGACCCGGTTGCCGTTCCAGACGATGTAGTCGTCGATCGAATACAGCTTGCACGGCTCGCTGCTTTTCGCCGAGCAGGTGGCCAGCGCGCGCGCGTCGGGCGCTTCGCCTTCCTCGGCCCAGGTCCAGGCCCCGCTCGGCGAGACGGCAAATGCGCGCGGCGTCATCTTGGTCAGATAGTCGGCATAGGCACGGCGCCCGTTCTCCGAGAGGAAGGGCACCGCTTCGATGTCGTCCAGCTTCGCGAACCCGGTGCGCGGCGGAGTCGGCGGCGGCGGCACGCTGTGCAGCACCTCGGTCGGCATGCCGACGCCCTTCAGGAAACGCATCGTGTCCTCGAGCCAGATCTTTTCGCCGTCGCGGCTGGCCAGCATGCCGTGGGCGTCGCGCTTGAACGAGGGGAATTCGACCAGGCGCGCCTTGCCGCCGGCCTGCGAATACGCTTCATGCAGGCGGTTCGCCAGGTCCGGGCCGAACAGGGAATCGTTCTCGCCATACATCCACAGGCTCGGCACCTTGCTGTTGGCGCCGTATTCGGCAAAGGCCGCGACCAGCGCCGAGCGCCAGGCGCAGCGGTCGCTGTCGTCGCGCAGGCCGCCGGCGAAATTGATCAGGCCGCGCACGCCCGGCGCGTCCTTGGTGCCGAGCGCCATCGTCGCCAGACCGCCGTAGGACTGGCCGGCCACCACGATGTGGCCGCTGTCGATCCACGGCTGGCTGCGGGCATAGTCGAGCGTCGAGCGGATGTCGTCGGCCTGCAGGTAGCCGTTGGCCGTCATGTCGCAGCCGCGGTCGCGGTAGCGTCCGGTCGAAGCCGCGAAGCCCTGGCGCATCGGCACCAGCACCGCATAGCCGCGTTTCACGAAGGCGCTGGCCATGTGATAGAAGCGGTCGCGCGGTTGGGCGCTCGGGCGTCCCGGGTCCTTGCCGTGATTAATGACGAGTAAGGGGAACGGACCCGGGCCGTTCGGACGGAACACGGTCGTCTCCAGCATCGCCCGGTGATCGGCGCCGGCCGGCACCTGCACGACCTGTTCGTTCATCCGGTAGTCGAGTTCGAGTTCCTGCTCAATGGCGATGCCAGGCAGCATGGCCAGGCTGGCGAGCAGCGCGGTAGTGATCTTGCGAACAGAGGGGCGAACTCTAAACATGGGAGACTCTGGAATGCCTGCCGGTGCGACAGATTGCTGGGAGGAACGAATTGATTCTAGGCACCTCATCAGGCAAGGGCAATATCCGTTTCGGCAACTCCAGAGCTAAATTTTTGTGTGTGGTAAAGATGCTTATGTACATCAATAACGAACAGCGAAAACGTGGCGCGGCGTCCACGGCAATGCGTGGTCAGCGGGGCAAGATTGCCGTTCTTCCAGCTGTCGATATGGCCAGAAGCGGGCCGGATAGCGTACTCGTCGGCGTCCGCGCGGCTGCCCCATGCGGCGCCGGCCGCGCGCTGCTGCCATAGGAGAAATGGCCCGTTTTCGCAATCGCCTGCTGATCCTCGTCGTCGCCATCCTCGTGCCCGCCTTTATTGGTGCGACGCTGGCGGTAGCCTATGTCTATGTCGAGCAGCAAAAGGACCAGGAGCGCGGCGTTGCCGAGCCAGGCCATGCGCTTGCGTTGCTAATAGGCAACGAGATGCGGCACAGGAAGGCATCCTGCGCACGCTGGCGGCGTCGCCCGCGCTGCATGAGGCCGGCATGGGCGAGTTCTACGCCCATGCCGAACGCGCGGCCGACAGCGTCGGCGCGGTGGCCATCCTGTATGACCTGGGCGGCAAGAGCGTCCTGAATACGCGGCGGCCTTTGGGCATCGAGGTGCCCGGGCGCGATCCGTCGAACCTGCCGGCACCCTGGTCTCCGATATCTTGTATGCGCCTCCCGTGCGGCGCCACGATTTCATGAAGCAGGTCCCTCGACGCCGGCTCCGGCATGACGCTTGACGTCCTGGGGCACGCGCTCGACCCCTTCTACACGACCAGGGCGCCGGGCGCCGGGCGCGGGCACGGGCCTGGGCCTGCCGCAGGCATATGCCTTTGGCGGGCAGGCGCACGGATTGCTCACGATCGACAGCGCGCCGGGAAGCGGCAGCGTGTTGTTCGTGGAAGACGACCCGCTGGTGCGCGAAGCCGTGGCCGGCGGCCTGCGCCAGGCCGGCTTCACGGTGCGCGTGGCCGCGAATGGCGACGCGGCGCTGGCGCTGCTCGATGGGGGCCTGGTGGTCGATATCGTGTTCTCGGATATCGTCATGCCGGGCGGGATCAGCGGGATCGACCTGGCACGCGCCGTGCGCCGCCGCTGGCCGGAGCTGCCGGTGGTGCTGGCCACCGGCTACACCGAACGCCGGGTGGCGCTGCCGGACGTGCCGGTCCTGTCCAAGCCCTAGGATATTGCCCAGGCGGTCGGCTTGCTGGGTGGCCTCGTTGCGCAGGAATAGCTATTAGTCAAGGTGGCGCGGTCTTCTGCACCGTTTCCCTAGAATGGTCCTGGGCTGTTCCATTCACGCATTCAAGGAGACGAACATGGTCAAGGTGGCGGTCATAGTCGGCAGTACCCGTCCGGGGCGCAAGGCGCTCGACGTCGCGAAATGGGTGATGGAAACGGCCAGCAAACGGTCCGACGCGGCTTTCGAGCTGGTCGACATTCAGGATTTCAAGCTGCCGCTGCTCGACGAGCCGGTGCCGCCAGCGATGGGCCAGTATTCGAAGCCGCACACGCTCAAATGGGCCGAAAAAATCGCCCAATACGACGGCTTCGTCTTCGTCACGCCCGAATACAACCACGGCACCTCGGGCGCGCTGAAGAACGCCATCGATTTCCTGTACAAGGAATGGAACAACAAGGCGGCCGGCTTTGTCGCCTACGGCAGCGCGGGCGGGGTGCGCGCCGTCGAAAGCCTGCGCCTGGTGATGGGCGAACTGATGGTGGCCGACGTGCGCGCCCAGGTGATGCTGTCGCTGTTCACCGACTTCGAAAACTTTGCCACCTTCAAGCCGGCCCCGCATCACATCAAATCGGTCGAGACGATGCTCGACCAGGTGGTGGCCTGGAGCGGCGCGCTGGCGCCGCTGCGCCAGGCGCCGGGCTGATACAATCGGCGCCTTTTGCGCGCACTCGATGACGCCTGAATTATTTTCCCGCCGCGCCGTGTGCGCGGCCTGCCTGCGCGCGCGATCGGCCTGCATCTGCCAGTGGGTGCGGCCGGTGTGCCTGGACCCAGGCCTGTTGATCCTGCACCATCCGCTGGAAGTGGCGAACGCCAAGAACAGCGCGCGCCTGCTGCACCTGTGCGTCGCGGGGAGCGTGCTCGCGGTCGGCGAGGGTTTTGATCCTTGTGACTTGGACGCATTGCTGCATGCGGGTGGGCGCACACCGGTGCTGCTGTATCCGGAAACACCCGGCGTGGCCGCCGTGGGGCCGGACAGCCTGCCGCCGCCCGGCCAGCTGCTGATCGTCGTGCTCGATGCCACCTGGCGCAAGAGCCGCAAGATGCTCTACCTGAACCCGGCCTTGCAACGCATGCCGCGCCTGGCCTTGTCGAACATGCCGGCCTCGAACTACCGCATCCGCAAGGCCCATGCCCCGGACCAGCTCTCGACGCTGGAGGCCAGCGCGCATGCGCTGGGGCAGGTGTCCGGCAGCATGGACAATGTCGCCGCGCTGTTCGACGCGTTTGACGGATTCGTGCAACAACAGGCCGATTTCGTGCCCGCGACCGCCCCGCACACGCGGCGCGCTTGAGTTCAAACCCGGAGCGGCGTACCATACTGTATAAATATACAGTATAAGGTGTCCTCATGGAACTCCGCGAGCGAACGATACACCGGGAATATAGTGCCGAGCAGCCGATGTTGCCGCCGCGTCCGCTCGCGGCGCACAAGGGGCGGGGCGCCGTCTCGAACATGCAGGGCCGCTACGAAGTCAACGGCCGCGAGGCGTTCGAGGATGGCTGGGAGGCAGGCATCGCGCTCGAAGACGCGCCCCGTTTCAAGACCCAGGTCACGGACGAAGTCGCCAAAAGCATCCTTTCGCGCAATGCCTCGCCCGACATCCCCTTCAAGGTGTCGCTGAACCCGTATCGCGGCTGCGAGCATGGCTGCATTTATTGTTTCGCGCGCCCGACGCACAGCTACCTGGGCCTGTCCCCTGGGCTCGATTTCGAGACCCGCCTGTTCGCCAAGGTCAATGCGGCCGAGCTGCTGCGGCGCGAGCTGGCCCGTCCCGGCTACGTGCCCGAGCACATCGCCATCGGCGTCAACACCGACGCCTACCAGCCCTGCGAACGCGAATACCGCCTGACGCGCCAGGTGCTCGAGGTACTGAGCGAATGCCAGCATCCGGTCGGCATGATCACCAAGTCCTCGCTCATCGAGCGCGACATCGACCTGCTCGCGCCGATGGCGGCCAAGGGCCAGGCCTGCGCGGCCATTACCATCACCACGCTCGACTCGGAAATTTCGCGCACCCTCGAGCCGCGCGCGGCCGCGCCGGCGCGGCGCCTGCGCACCATCCGCACGCTCACCGAGGCCGGCATTCCGGTGAGCGTGAGCGTGGCGCCCATCATCCCCTTCGTTACCGAGCCCGAGATCGAACGCATCCTGGAAGCGGCGCGCGACGCCGGCGCCGTAAGTGCCCATTACACCGTCCTGCGCCTGCCCTTCGAAGTCAATCCGCTATTCCAGCAATGGCTCGAGACCCACTTCCCTGAACGCGCCCAGCGCGTGATGAACCGCGTGCGCGAGATGCGTGGCGGGAAGGATTACGACAGCGATTTCGGCAAGCGCATGGTGGGAGAGGGCGTCTGGGCGGATTTGATCCGGCAGCGCTTCACCAAGACCGTCGATCGGCTCGGCCTCGGCAAACTGGGTAGCCGCTTCGAACGGCTCGATACCTCGCAGTTCCGGCGGCCGCTGGTGGTGCCGGCGGCGCTGGGCAAGGCGAGCTCGAAGGGGGCAGGGCAGCTGGACCTGTTTTAAACAGCGGCCACGCGCAATGGCCGCCCTACGAAGCGACAATGTCCGCGAGCGCGGCCGCGAGTTGCGCGCACTCGTCGTCGGTGCCGATACTGATGCGCAGATACTGGTCGATGCCTGGCGAGCTGAAATGGCGCACCAGGATGGCGCGCTCGCGCAAGGCCTGCGCCAGCCTGGCAGCGCTGTGCAGCGGATGCTGGGCGAACAGGAAGTTGGTCGCGGAAGGCAGGACTTCGAAACCAAGCACGCACAGCTGCTGCGCAAGCTGCTCGCGCGTGGCAATGACCTGTGCCCGCCTTTGCTGAAAATAGTCTTCATCTTCCAGTGCCGCCACGGCGCCGGCGATTTCCAGGCGCCCCAGCGGATAGGAATTAAAGCTGTCCTTGATCCGCTCCAGGCCGTCGATCAGGTGCGGCTGGCCGATGGCGAAGCCGACGCGCAATCCGGCCAGGGCGCGCGACTTGGAGAAAGTCTGTACCACCAGCAGGTTCGGGTAAGCGCGCACCAGCGAAATAGCCGATTCGGCGCCGAAGTCGACGTAGGCCTCGTCGACCAGCACTACACGGTCCGGCTGGGCGCGCAGGATGCGCTCGAGCTGGTCGAGCGCCAGAGCAATTCCGGTCGGGGCGTTTGGATTGGCAATCACCACGCCACCGCAAGGGGCGAGGTAGTGGCCTGGGTCGATGCGCATGCCCTCATCGAGGGGCAGCAGCACGGCCGCGATGCCATACAGGCGGCAGTATACCTGGTAAAAGCTGTAGCTCACCGTCGGCATCAGGAGCGGCGCGTCCTGGATGAAGAAGGCGTGGAATGCGTGGGCCAGGACTTCGTCGGAACCGTTGCCGACAAAGACCTCGTTCGGCGCGACCCCGTGATACGAGGCGAGCGCCTGTTTCAGACGGGTCGATTGCGGGTCCGGATACAGGCGCAGGCCATCGCCGGTTGCCGCCTTGATGGCGGCAATCACCCGGGGCGACGGGGGATAGGGGTTTTCGTTGGTGTTGAGTTTGACCAGGCGCTCGATGCGCGGCTGTTCACCGGGAATATACGGCGTCAAATTGCCGACGTGACGGCTCCAGAATGTATTCATGGTCGAGCAAGCTGATGAATGCGTAAACAGTAACTATAGCAGAGCCGCCTGCCGGTCGTTTCATGAGGGCCGCTGCAGCGAACCCAGGAAATCGCTCAGGTGCTGCGGTGCGACCGGTTTCGTGAAATGCCGGTCGAATCCGGCTTCTTGCGCGCGGCTGAGGTCATCCTTCGCGCCCCATCCCGATACGGCGACGATGGTGCTGCGCGCGAGTTCCTGCATGTCGCGCAGGCGCCGCGCCACTTCATAGCCGGTCATGCCCGGCATGCCGATGTCGAGGAAGACGACCTCCGGCTGGAATTGCGCCGCGATCTGCAGCGCTTGCGGCCCGTCGTGGGCAATGCGCAGCTCGTGGCCGTGCATTTCGAGCCAGGACGCCAGGGTCATCGCCGCGTCGACATTGTCGTCGGTGACCAGGATACGGAAGGTCTGACCCGCCGCCGCGCTCACGCCGGCTGCAACGTCAACGTCGCCGGCAGGCGCACCGGCAAGGTCGAGCGGCAGCCTGACGACGAAGCTACTGCCTTTGCCCGCGCCTTCGCTCCTTGCCGCCACGGTGCCGCCGTGCAGGGCGACCAATTGGCGCACCAGCGACAGCCCGATACCCAGGCCGCCTTGCGAATGGTGCATGTTGCGTCCGACCTGGCTGAACATGTCGAACACCGATTCCAGCGATTCGGCAGGAATGCCGATGCCGTCGTCGACGACCGAGATGACCGCCTCGGCGCCGTCCCGCGCGACCGTGAGCGTGATGGTGCCGCCATGCGGCGTATATTTCGCGGCGTTCGTCAGCAGGTTGCCGACCACCTGCGCGATGCGCGTCGGATCGGCGTTCAGCGGCAGCGCCGCGTCGTCCAGTTTCAGGCTGAACGCATGCTGGCCTTTTTCGATCAGCGGCAGGCTGGTCTCGACGGCGTTCGACACGATCGATTTCAGGTCGCACGATTGCCTCTTGATGTCGACCTTGCCATTGGTGACGCGGGCAATATCGAGCAGGTCGTTGATCAGGTGCGACAACTGCCTGACCTGGCGCTCGAGGATGCCGCGCACGCTGGTGACGGTCTCCTTGCTGTCGGCGCGCATGCGCATGATTTCAAGGCCCGTCAGGATCGGGGCCAGCGGATTACGCAGCTCATGCGCCAGCACGGCCAGAAATTCGCTCAGGTTCTTGTTCGATTTGGCCACCTCGTCGAACAGGGAACGCTGCTTCGTTTCGGCCAGGCGCAGCGCCGCTTCGGTGCGTTTGAAGGCATCGATGTTCATGACGATCGACACCAGGCCATTCGGCGTATCGTTGCTGCCCTTGAGCGGCACCGCGGCCACCTGGGTCCAGATTTCGCTGCCGTCGTCTTTTCTGTACAGCGCTTCGATGCCCGGCACCACCCGCTCGCCGCGCAAGGCGCGCGAACCTGCGAAATCCTCGCGCGCATAGGGGCGTCCGTCCGCATGAAAAGCGCGCCAGCGGTCATACCGCACATTGTCCAGCGAAGGCAGGCCCCTGGTGGGCAGGTATTGCTGCATTTCTTTATTGGACAGCAGGACCTTGCCCGCCTGGCTCACCACCGCCACGCCGACCGGCAAGGCCTCGAACACCGCGGACAGCATTTTCCGCGTCTCCTGGAGCGTCTGCTCGGTCTGCTTTCGATCGGTGATATCGAGGACGTTGCCGACGAATCCGAGGAAGTCCCCGGCGGCGGAAAAGCGCGGGCGGCCGGCATCAATGACCCAGCGGTAATTGCCGTTGGCATGCAAGACCCGGTGTTCGAGACTGAATGCCGCCTTGCGCGCGTTGGCGTCGATAAAGGCCTGGCTTGCCGCTACGCGGTCGTCGGGGTGAATCGCCGCGGTCCAGCCGAAGCCCAGGCCTTCTTCCTTGCCTTGCCCCGTGAATGCATACCAGCCGCGCGACAGGAAAGAGCAGCTGCCATCCGGTTCGGTGACCCAGAGGATCGCCGGGGCGGTGTCCGCCAGGTCGAGGAAGCGCGCCTCGCTGCGATCGAGCGCGCGCTCGGCAAGGTGGCGTTGCAACACGACGGTGGCCTGGTTGGCGCCCACGCCCAGCAGCAGGCGCTCATGCTGGGAGGGAAAGTCAGGCCGCTCCGAGCCGACGACCAGCGTGCCGATATCGCCCGCGATACCGAAGCGCATCACGCTCACGCGCAGTTGCCGCCCGTCGACGGGATGCGCCAGCAGCGCCGGCTCGCCGCCCATGCCCTCTGCCGCGGCGCTCGCCAAGGCCGCGTGTGCCAGCGGCAGGAACAGCGCTTCAGCGCCGCGCCGGCTGCTGCGCATGGCGTCGATCGCATCGCCTTCACCGCCGGCAAGCAACTGTACACAGGCAAATTCGAGGTCGAGCATGTTCAGCAAGACGGTCGCCAGGCTCTCGATCACGCCCTGCGGAGCAAGTGTGCTCCATACCGCCGGCAGGGTCGTGATCGCAACGAGATCGCGTGCGGTGCGGCGCATGCTCTCCGATTCCGGATCGGGATGGGCTGGAAACTGCATAGGGTCGAAGCGGCCTTATGCAGCCAGGCCAGGGCCGCTGGCGCCGGATCGCTTGCGCGCCTGTAATTCCTGAAGCATTTGTTCGGGCGGAACGAAGAACGGATTTTCTTGCAGGATGCCGCCGATGATGACCATCGGGTGCGTGCGCATGACGTCGATGACGACGCCGGCGTCGAACTGGGACAGGTCATAGGTGCAGACGACGGGATGGTGCTGCGCGGGCAGCGCCTGGTTCAGGCGCGCCTCGTACTCGACGATATCGTGCACGCCCGGCCGGTCTTCGAGCGCCCACCCCATGTTCGCGATGCTGCGCGACATTTTTCCCGGCGGCGCATTGCTTGGGTCGATCACCTTGAGCAAGGTCTCGGTCATCAGGTCCTGGTCGAAACGGCCATCCTTGAGATAGGTCTCGCGCCAGTTCAGCACTTCGAGCCGCCCCTGCGCTTCGGCCTCGTCCGTATCGATCCCTTCCTGCGCCAGCCGCGCCAGGTGCCCGGCACGGTGCTCCGGGCTGACGATGTGGACGGCCCGGTCTCCCTGTTCGAAGCCTTCCATGATGAAGGGCAGGAGCACACGGTACTCTTCTTCCTTGGTGTGGAAAAAGGCGCAGGCGTGGCAGGAGTGGGTGAGGGCCGAACCGGCCAGGTTGACAGGCTTGTTGACAGTTGACATGGTGGCTATCGACGATGGGGGAGTGGACGCATGCATGGTGACCAACACTGCATTTTACATGAGCATGCGTATTCCATCGCCGTAAATACTGGCCGGCAGCGCCTGGGCCCGCCGGAAACGCGGCTTACTGGCCCAGGCAGATGACCTTGGTCGCGTATTCCCTCGCGTTGGCCTTCTTTCCCGCCGCCCAGTCGATGACTTCCTGGGCCTGGGCGATAGTCATGATCGTGGCTTTTTCCTTGTTCTTGATGAAGGAAACGCCTTCGAACTTGCCTTCCTTGCTGCGCATGACCTTCGCAAACACGGGCGGCTTCTTGTCGCCGTCGGCAATCTTGTTTTGTTGGACGAGGTAACGCTGGTCGTTGGTTTCCATAGGGGGCTTCTCAGTGAACGTGCAGGCCGTATTTTACGGCCTGGCGCGGCCGGCGTCATCGTTGCCAGAACCGACGGCACAGGACGAGTGTCAAAGATTGGCAAGGCGTATGGATTGTGATATACACAATTGTCAATGGCAAGATTAGTACGGGTAGCGGAAGGCGGCAATACGGCCCCGGAAGATGGCGAGCAGTGCGAACGATCCTGCCAGGGCTCGCCGTGATGCGAATGCTCAGGGGCGTTCGGCGCTGGAGCCTTGTTGAGCTACCTCTCCGGACGTGCGCTTGTAACTGCTAGTCTGGCAAGGCCACCGCCTGCAACGTAACAACCGGGATGCTTTTTGCGTAACTAAAAAATAATATTCGCACTCCTGAACCTGTGACATTGCCAGTAACGGCAAATCGTTTTTTTGCGCCTGTGGTTAATAACTCACGATGAGAAATCATCAACTTCAAATCGTCTAATGAAAAATGAACTGAATGCCGGAGCTCTTGCAGGCGATGCAATCGCGCTTGCAAAACTGACCGAAGACGAGTTTTCCAGTATATATGCGGAACTGGAAAATCTCCCGCTCTTGCTTAATACTTCCGACGACGTCTACAGCGTTCTTCTCGACAAAAACCTGCTGAATGGCGAAAACGCGGCTGGCGATTTCATTATATATGTGCTTTTTGAGGTCGCCAACAGAGGCGATAAACCGCTCGTCCGGCTGTTCGAGCGCGTCATGACAAGCGTTCAACGTCAATTGGCCGAAAGCGGCACCAATGGCGGCATCCTCGAGGTCCTGACGCAGCGTATTGAACAATTAGCCCGGTTGCGCAATGTCGTCGGATCGATCAAGGCCGGATTCTTGTTTACCGAACGGGAAAGGACTTTTCGGTCGAGCAAGATTATCAGCGACCTGCGCCCGGTCTTCGAAGAGGGGCTCACGACCAGCTCATTCCTGATCCTCAATACGCTTGCTCTTGAATACCAGGAGGGCGAAAAGAAAACGACTCTCCATATAGCGATGGATGCGGAAGATATCGACAGCTTGATTCTTCAATTGGAGCGCGCCAAGCGCAAGGCGGAAACGATCAAGTCAACGTTTTCCTTAAACAATATATCAATTATTGAATGATGCCATGAAGTCATCCGATGAATTGGAGTACATGCTCGGGGCCTCTGCGCGAATGCTGGCACGCCCTTCTGGACTGCATCAGTTCCATGAGGCGCTGCAACGATCGCAGGCCGAAGTATCGTCCGAAGGAGTGGTTACCATTTCTTACTCATCCGGCCAGCGTCTAGCCAATCAACGGGGAGGGCTTGGCATGGGGTCCGCAACCGCGGAAGCGAAGCTACCGGCAAAGCCGGGTCCGCTCCCGCGCTTCACTTGGCCTCTTCGGTTCAAATCGTTCAAACAAGACAGTATGCCTGAGCCATCCAATCCTGCCTGGAATCTGTACTTCTGCATTGAAGCCGAGTCGGTTCGGGTTCCGGAAGCCAAATATAGCGTCTTCAAGCAAGAAATCGAAACAATCGTCAATTCAGCCGCCCGGGCCGAACCGGTCGGCACGACGCCGCTTGAATACGTCCCATCGGACGAACTGGTGAACCTGGTTCGCGAGAGCATCGAGCGAGACTGGTTGGAGCAATCGAACAGGCGCAGCGAAAACCAGACCGGATTGGAGCCGCCTCCAATGATGGGTGAGGAGTTCAGGAACCAGTATGCATTGAACGACTCCATTCGCAAGAGCGTTGCGAGTGCTGTGGTTAATTTCCTTACGACGATTGGACGTGGCCTGGCACGCGGGCAGGAGTCGGTCTTTCCATTGACCGCCAATGGCGCGTTGACGGAAGAAGTCCTCAGGGGATTTGTATTCCGTATTCCGGTCGGCTTGCACTACCTGAATTCGTTTTCAAAATATATTTATAAAGATTTGATACGCTCTGCTGCCCATCGCACACTGGATTCCCAGTATGCCAAACTGGACGTTACAGCTAACGACCTGGTATTGTCCCGTACGAAAACGGTTGAAAAGCCGCAAAAATCAGGATGGAAAAAAGCGACTGTTTTCATTCCGGAATAATCGATGGTTTCGTTCCGTTTGATTCAGGCTTCCGACCTGCATGTTTCCACGACGCCCGATGTCATCAATCCTTACGATTCTCACGGCGCCTTGGCTGCCCTGAGAGCACTGTTCAAGGGGCCGATCGGAGGTAACAAGGCCTTGCTGCTGTCGTCGTTTTCTCCCGATATGGCAGGGGCTTTCTCTTGCGAGGTCAGCGACGCCGCGGACGATATCGATGCCGTCGTTGTGACGGGAGATTTGGCGACCACGGGGTCCAGGGCCGACCTGAACGCGGCGCTGAATTATTTCGAGGGCCGGATTCCGACCGAATGGTCGCCGAGCGGCACGTCGTTCAGTCGCTTGACGGGTATCGAAGGGCTCCCGATCATGGTCATGCCCGGCAATCACGACCGCTACACCACGCCGATTTTTTGGCCGCGGTCCCCCGAGTTTGAAAATCTCTTCGGACCTTACTGGAATTTTTCCGGCGCGGCTCCGGCCAGGTTCGCGGACCATCGATCCGTGAGGACCACCTATCTCCAGAAGGACGAGGCGATCCTGGCACTGTGCGCGGTCGATTTTTCGCTGCACGACCTTACCGAGGCAGACCAGGTTCCGTTCGCCTACATGGGACAAGGCCGGGTGATGGCGCGCTCGCACAGCAACGAGGCAAAGCAACCGCTGGATGAGCTTGTCGAGCAAACCCAATGGATCAAAGCCTCGCTTCCCAACGCAGCCATCATCTGGTGTGTCCACTACCCGCCCGGGTTCCCTCAGGGCGATCCAAATCTGCGTTTGATTAACGAATATTTACTATTGGCGCGTGCGAGCGAGCTGAACATCGAGTTGCTACTCAGTGGACATACCCACGAATTCAGTTCCTACATGCTTGGGGGGACACGCGTTGTGTGTTGCGGGACGACCACGGCGGCGGGTTCAACACACGGCAACGCGTATCTCGAGATTACTGTGGACACCGCTAACCTGGCCCACCCCCAGATTGTCCAGAAGCAGTGGAGCCAAAAATCAGGCCAGTTTAATTAGCAGGACCTCAGCTCCCCGCCAGGTCCCCCAGGTGGCGCTCGATCTCGAATACATGCGGGTCGATTTTGCCGAGGTCGCGTATGGCCTGCGCCAGTTCCAGCAGGTATTCGCTGTTCGGCCCGCTCGGCCCGCGCGCGGCGGCGATCTGCCGCGCGATCTCGCGCTCGGTGGCCGGCCCCAGGAAGGCCGCATTCTCGTGAGTCGCGATGTAGACCAGGCCTTCGGCGCTACCGCCCGCGTCGAAGGCGATGTCGATCGCCAGGCGCAGGTAGCCGTTCTTTTCGCGGTGATCCAGGTGGGCGAATTCCTCGGGCGTGACGAGGTAGGCCATGCCGTGGCAAACGGTGGCGTCAAGCGGCACCAGCGTCACCACCCGGCCCGGCGCGGTCTCGGTGCCGCGGTGGTCGTGCGAGCCTTGCCAGAAGCGCCGCGTCCAGCCCCGGATGCTGGCCGGGCGCCGTTCGATGAAGGGGAAATCGGCCTTGAAGATCAGCGAGCCGTAGCCGAACAGCCAGACTTGGTGGTGGCCGTTGAATTTGTCCATGCGCTGGTTGATCGCGATGGTGTTGTGGGACATCTGGAACTCCGGCGGAAACAATGGTGCGATTCTAGCCCGCCGTGGCGGCCGCTGCAGGCGAGGGCGTGCCGGGCTGCTCGCGCGCCAGATCGCGCTTGGCTTCCACGTACGGAAACAGGAAGTTGATGAAACTTTCCGCCGCCGGCGACAGCGAGCGGCCGGCGCGCGTATAAATGAAAAAGCGGCGCGTGAGGCGCGGTTCCTCGAGTGGACGCATGTGCAGCTTGTACAACTGCACCAGCGGTTCGGCGTACGGCAGGCAAACCGTGATCCCGAGTCCGGCGCTGACCATCGCCAGCGCGGTTGTCATGAAGCTCACTTCGTCGGCGGGTTTTAAAGGCGCGTCGCGCAGCAGGGCGTGCATGTCGGCCAGCAGGCGCTCGGTAAATTGCCCCTGCAGGGCAATGAACGGGTAGCTGCCCACGTCCTGCCAGGTGACGCGCTCGTGCGCTTCCAGGGGATGGCCCTGCGGGAAGACCAGCGAGAAGGGCATCTCGAACAGTTCGCGCGCTTCGAGTTGCGGCACGGCTTCGCGTTCGGGGCCGATGCCGAAGTCCGATTCGTCCGAGAGCACGCGCGCGATCACGTTCTCGACCGCGCTGTCGGCGACGCGGACATCGATGTCCGGATAGGCGGCGCGGTAGGCGGCCACGGCTTCCGGCACCAGCGTGCAGCACATCAGTTGCGGCGCGGCGATGCGCACGATGCCTTTTCGCAGCTGCGTATGGTCCGCCACGTTCGCCAGCGCACCGTCGAGATCATCGATCATCTGGCTAAATAGCGGATACAGCTCGCGCCCGATCTCCGTCAATACGATGCGCCGCGTGGAGCGGTCGACGACACGTGCGCCGAGCGTCTGTTCGAGCTCCTTGATCAAGCCGGACAAAGCCGATTGTGTGACGTGCAGGGTCGTTGCGGCGGACGTAAAGTTGCCGGTCCTGGCGAGTGCCACCAAGGCGCGCATCTGGCGCAGGGTTGGATTCATAAGATAGTCTGATGTATCAGGCGGAAAATATTGTTTGTATGATAGTCCCATTTCATTTGTAATGTCGGCAACTATGCTACGGGGAACTCGTCCATGAAACTCGCCACACTCAAGACCGGCGGCCGCGACGGCACGCTGGTCGTCGTCAGCCGTGACCTCGTCACCTGCCAGGCCGTCCCGAAGATCGCCCGCACCCTGCAATCTGCGCTCGACGACTGGGATGCGCTCGCCCCGCGCCTGCAAGCCGTCTACGCCAAGCTCAACGACGGCAGCGCCGACCAGGCCGAATCCTTCCTCGAGATGGAATGCCATTCGCCGCTGCCGCGCGCCTACCAGTGGGCCGACGGCTCGGCCTACATCAACCACGTCGAACTCGTGCGCAAGGCGCGCAATGCCGACGTGCCGGCCTCGTTCTATACCGATCCGCTGATGTACCAGGGCGGCGGCGACTCCTTCATCGGCCCGTGCGATCCGATCGCGCTGCTCTCCGAGGACTGGGGCGTGGACCTGGAAGCGGAAGTGGCGGTCGTCACCGGCGACGTGCCGATGGGTGCCGGCGTGGAGCAGGCCGCCAAGGCAATCCGCCTCGTCATGCTGGTCAACGACGTCTCGCTGCGCAACCTGATTCCGGGCGAACTGGCCAAGGGTTTCGGCTTTTACCAGTCGAAGCCGGCCAGCGCCTTTTCTCCGGTGGCGGTCACGCCGGACGAACTGGGCGAGGCGTGGAGCGACAGCAAACTGCACCTGCCGCTGCTGGTCACGATCAACGACACGCCTTTCGGCAAGCCGAACGCGGGCGAGGACATGACCTTCAGCTTCGCGCAACTGATCGCGCATGCGGCCAGGACGCGGGAACTTTGCGCCGGCAGCATCATCGGCTCGGGCACGGTGTCCAACAAACAGGGGAACCTGCACGGCTCTTCGATTGCCAACGGCGGCGTCGGCTACTGCTGCCTGGCCGAAGTGCGCATGTACGAAACCATCGAACACGGCGCCCCGACCACGCCATTTTTGCACTTCGGCGACAGCGTGCGCATCGAGATGCTGGACGCCGCGGGCGCCAGCATTTTCGGCGCCATCGATCACGAAGTCGCGCATTACCACGAAAGGAAAGAATGAAGCTCTATACGTATTTCCGCAGCTCGGCTGCCTACCGCGTGCGCATCGCCCTGAACCTGAAGGGCCTGACCTACGACGCGGTGCCGGTGCACCTGCTCAAGGAGGGCGGCCAGCAGCGCCAGGAAGAGTACCGCCAGATCAATCCGAGCGGCCTGGTGCCGGCCTTCCAGGACGAGCGCATCACGCTGACGCAGTCGATGGCGATCATCGAGTACATCGACGAGCGCTTCCCGGCCGTGCCGCTGCTGCCGCAGGACGTGGCGGGCCGTGCACGCGTGCGCGAGCTGGCGCAGATGGTCGCCTGCGACATCCACCCGCTGAACAACCTGCGCGTGCTGCGCCACCTGGTGCACGAGCTGAACATCACCGAAGAGCAGAAGAACGCCTGGATCCGCCACTGGATCGGCGAAGGCCTGGCGGGATTGGAAGCCCACCTGGCGCGCGATCCGGCCGCCGGCCCTTTCTGCCACGGCAATGCGCCGACGATTGCCGACTGCTTCCTGGTGCCGCAGGTGTTCAACGCCCAGCGTTTCGATATCGATATCGCCGCGTATCCGAACATCGCGCGCATCTACGCGCTGTGCGTCGACCTGCCAGCCTTCGTGGCCGCGCACCCGTCGAGGCAGCCTGACGCGGAATAAGCGGCGCAATAAAAAACGGCGGACGCGTCAAGCGTCCGCCGTTTTCTTTTCACGATACGCTACCTGGCGCCTTGCGAACGGTCCGGCTCCGAAGGCGACGAGATTTCGTCGAGCGCGAGGTCGACGTCGGCGGCATCGCTGGTGGCCACGTCACCCAGCGAGACGATGCCGATCACCTTGCCGGATTGCTGGTCGACCACCGGCACGCGGCGGATCTGCACGTCGCCCATCTGGCTCAGCACTTCGTCGATGCCCTGGCCAGGGGTGCAGGTGCGCACGTCGGTGATCATCACGTCGGTGACGCGGGTTGTGCAGGGGTCCTGGCCCACGGCCACCGAGCGCACGGTGATGTCGCGGTCGGTAATCATGCCGACCAGCTTGTCCCCGTCGAGCACGGTGATGGCGCCCACGTTCAGCTCGTCCATCAGCTGCGCTGCGCGCTGGATGGTGTCCTGCGACGAGATGGTTTGCACGTCGCGCGTCATGATGTCCTGGATCGTTTGCATGTCCGGTCTCCTTTGTTCGGTTGTTGGTGGATGAGCAAGCACTATGCCTTCGTTCGTGAAACCGCCACGTTAGATTGACGCGCGGCACTTTAGCGCCGAGCTTGCAAGGCCCGCGCTACAATCCTGCCTCTTTTTCGCCTCTATTTATCCATGACGACTTCCCCGATTCCGGACGCGATCATCAACGCCCTCGACCTGGCCGACGCCTCTTGGCGCCCCCATCTGCTGCGCGGCCTGGAGGCGGTTGCCGCCGGCAATCCGGCCTACCTGCCGGCCCTGGCCATGGACGACTACCTGCCGACCCAGGGCCGCCTGTTCGCCGCCTTTGCCCAGCCTTTGGGCCGGGTGCGTTACGTGCTGGTGGGGGAGGGGCCGTATCCGCGCGCCGCGAGCGCGACCGGTGTGTGCTTCATGGATGGCGCGGTCGGCGACTTGTGGAGCGACACCGGGTTGTCGACACCGGCCAACCGCGCCACCTCGCTGCGCAATTTCATGAAGATGCTGCTGGTGGCAGATGGACAATTGCAGCTGGAAGATACCGGCGGGGCGGCGATGGCGCCGGTCGCGGCGGCTGCGCGCGGGAACGGGTCGATTCAGATGCTGCCGCAGTTGCAGGACAATTTGACGAAGCAGGGTTTTCTGTTACTGAACGCGGCGCTGGTATTTCGCAAGCACGTCGCGCCGGTGGTCGATGCGCGCGCCTGGCTGCCGTTTTTGCAGACGGTGCTGGGGGTGCTGGCTGGCCAGCCCGCGCCGCCGACGCTGGTGCTGTGGGGGAAGATCGCGGAGCAGTTGCGCAAATTGCCTGGGACTGAGCATCTGCCGCAGGTGGTTGCGGAGCATCCATATAACCTGAGTTTTATCGGGCATCAGGGGATGCAGCGGCTGTTCGGGCCGATGGAGTTACTGCGGGCGCGGTGATACGCATCGCCGCCACGTCGAAAACGCACCGCCACCCACGCCCAAAACCACTGAAAACCCACCGCGGCCGTTTTGGACCCCTCCAGGACAAGCCCCGCCAAATTTGCTATACTTGACTAAATCGTTCAACTAATCAGGTCTTCTACAACACCAGCGAAGACTTGCATAAATGAACAAGGGCAATATTTTAACATTACCGGGGTTGCGATGCGCCTGACCACCAAAGGCCGTTTTGCTGTTACTGCGATGATCGATCTTGCTATGCGTCAAGGCAATGGTCCCGTCACGCTGTCGGGCATCAGCCAGCGCCAGGCCATTTCGCTGTCTTACCTCGAGCAGCTGTTCGGTAAACTGCGCCGCCACGAGATTGTCGAATCGATCCGCGGCCCGGGCGGCGGCTACAGCCTGGCGCGGCCGGCGCAAAAAGTGACGGTGGCCGACATCATCATCGCGGTCGACGAGCCGCTGGACGCGACCCAGTGCGGCGGCAAGGAAAATTGCCACGGCTCCGATGCCGCCAGCGGCACCCGCTGCATGACCCATGAGCTGTGGACCACTCTCAACGCCAAGATGGTCGACTATCTGGATTCGGTCTCGCTGCAAGACCTGGTCGACCAGCAGAAGCAGAAAGAACAAAACGTCGTGGTGGTGCACCGCAATCCTGGTACCCCTGCCGCCACTGTTGGACAAAATTGAAGCAGAACTGGAGTGAACTGATGAACGCGCCTTTGGACAAAAAAATCGAGCAGAGCTTCGTGACTGCGCCGCATTTCCCGATCTACATGGATTATTCGGCAACGACGCCGGTCGACCCACGCGTGGCCGACAAGATGATTCCCTTCCTGCGCGAGCAGTTCGGCAATCCGGCATCGCGCAGCCACATGTACGGCTGGTCGGCCGAGGCTGCCGTCGAAGAGGCGCGCGGCCATGTCGCCGCCCTGGTCGGCGCCGATCCGCGCGAAATCATCTGGACGTCCGGCGCGACCGAATCGAACAACCTGGCGATCAAGGGCGCGGCCCAGTTCTACAAGAGCAAGGGCAAGCACATCATCACGGTGAAAACCGAGCACAAGGCCGTGCTCGACACCGTGCGCGAGCTGGAGCGCGTCGGTTTCGAAGCGACCTACCTCGAGCCGCAAGACAATGGCCTGATCACGGTCGAGCAACTGGCCGCGGCGATCCGCCCGGACACGATCCTGGTCTCGGTCATGCTTGTGAATAACGAAATCGGCGTCATCCAGCCGATCGACGCGATTGGCGAGCTGTGCCGCTCGAAGGGCATCATCTTCCACTGCGACGCCGCGCAAGCGACCGGCAAGGTGCATATCGACCTGGAAAAGACCAAGTGCGACCTGATGACCTTCACCGCCCACAAGACCTATGGTCCGAAGGGCATCGGCGCCCTGTACGTGCGCCGCAAGCCGCGCGTGCGCCTGGAAGCGCAGATGCACGGCGGCGGCCACGAGCGCGGCCTGCGTTCGGGCACCTTGCCGACCCACCAGATCGCCGGCATGGGCGAAGCCTTCCGCATCGCCAAGGAAGAAATGGACACCGAGATCGTGCGCATCACCGCGCTGCGCGACCGCCTGGCCAAGGGCCTGATGGAGATCGAAGAAGCCTACATCAACGGCGACATGACCAACCGCGTGCCGCATAACCTGAACGTCTCGTTCAACTATGTCGAAGGCGAGTCGCTGATCATGGCAATCAAGGACATCGCCGTGTCGTCCGGTTCGGCCTGCACCTCGGCCAGCCTGGAACCATCTTACGTGCTGCGGGCTCTCGGCCGCAGCGACGAGCTGGCGCACAGCTCGATCCGCTTCACGATTGGCCGCTTCACGACCGAGGAAGACATCGATTTCACGATCGAACTGCTCAAGTCGAAGGTCGGCAAACTGCGCGAACTGTCGCCGCTGTGGGACATGTTCAAAGAAGGGATCGACATCAGTTCGATCCAATGGGCAGCCCACTAATGAACCTCGCCAAACCTGCTGCGGGTTGCACTGTCGGCCTGCGATGCTCGCTGTACTACTCGTACAGCTGCGCTTCTCAGCCAACATTGCCGCCGCTCGCTACGGTGTTTCGAGGTTCACTAATTTAAGAAATTCAAGGAGCACTATCATGGCATATTCGGACAAAGTACTCGACCACTACGAGAATCCACGCAACGTCGGCGCTTTCGACAAAGGTGACGAATCGATCGGCACCGGCATGGTCGGCGCCCCTGCGTGCGGCGACGTGATGAAACTGCAGATCAAGGTCAACGACCAGGGCCTGATCGAAGACGCGAAGTTCAAGACCTATGGCTGCGGTTCGGCCATCGCCTCGAGCTCGCTGGTGACCGAATGGGTCAAGGGCAAGACGCTGGACCAGGCACTGGCCATCAAGAACACGCAGATCGCCGAAGAACTGGCGCTGCCGCCGGTGAAAATCCACTGCTCGATCCTGGCCGAAGACGCGATCAAGGCCGCGGTCGCCGACTACAAGACCAAGCACGCAACCGTATAAAACGTCAGACCGGAGCAGGAGAGGAACGCATGGCAATTACATTGACCGAAAAAGCGGCTAGGCACATCACCCGCTACATCGAGCGCCGCGGCAAGGGCCTCGGGTTGCGTTTCGGCGTGCGCACCACCGGCTGCTCGGGTCTCGCCTACAAGCTGGAGTACGTCGACGAAGCGGCGCCCGAGGACAATGTCTTCGAGTCCCACGGCGTGAAGGTCTTCGTCGACCCGAAAAGCCTGGCCTACATCGACGGCACCGAACTCGATTTCGCCCGCGAGGGACTGAACGAAGGCTTCCGCTTCAACAACCCGAACGTCAAGGACAATTGCGGTTGCGGCGAGAGCTTCCGCATCTGAGCCTGATGCAGAACCACTTCGACTTGTTCCAGCTGCCGGCCCGTTTCGACGTCGACATCAACGCGCTCGACACGGCCTACCGCGACGTCCAGGGCCGCGTCCACCCGGACCGCTTCGTGAATGCCACCGATGCCGAAAAGCGCGTCGCCATGCAATGGGCCACGCGCGCCAACGAAGCCTACCAAACGCTGAAGAACCCGCAAAAGCGCGCCCAGTATTTGTGTGAGCTGAACGGCGTCGACCTGCAGACTGAATCGAACACGGCCATGCCGATGGCCTTCCTCATGCAGCAGATGGAGTGGCGCGAAGCGTTGGGCGACGCCCGCGCGGCGAAGGATGCCGCCGTGCTCGACGAACTGGACGCGCAGGTGCGCGGCGAGCGCAGGCAACTGCTGGCGCAGGTCGGCAAGCAGTTGGATGCCGGCGACTTCGACGCCGCCGCGCAGGGCGTGCGCTCGCTGATGTTCCTCGATAAATTCGGGGACGAGGTACAGTATGCGTTCGAGGCAATCGAGGGCTGACACCAGGTCGGCGTTTGCCGGGGGGGACCCAGGGTGGGCACTCTGTGCCTACGCGGAATGTTGAGCAGACGGGACGTCCCGTCATCCGCCGGCGATCGCACAAAAGTCGCGGCTCCAGAAAGCGTCAACACGACGCATCGTTCCGCGTGGGCAAGGAGTGCCCACCCTAGGATCCCGCAAATAAAAAACAACAACCAGGTAACACGAACATGGCACTTTTGCAGATTTCCGAACCCGGCATGTCGACCGCGCCGCACCAGCACAGGCTGGCGGTGGGCATCGACCTGGGCACCACCAATTCGCTCGTCGCCACCGTGCGCAGCGGCATCCCGGAAGTCCTCAGCGACGACGACGGCCGCGCGCTGCTGCCATCGGTCGTGCGTTACCTGGCCAACGGCAATGCCAACATCGGCCACAAGGCGCAAGCCCACCGCACCACCGACCCGAAGAACACCATCGTCTCCGTGAAGCGTTTCATGGGCCGCGGCCTGAAAGACATCGCCCACGCCGAGAACCTGCCCTACGATTTCGTCGATGCCCCCGGCATGGTGCAGATCCGCACCGTGGCGGGCGTGAAAAGCCCGGTCGAAACCTCGGCCCAGATCCTGGCCACCCTGCGCCAGCTGGCCGAAGACTCGCTCGGTGACGATCTCGTTGGCGCGGTGATTACCGTGCCCGCCTACTTCGACGACGCCCAGCGCCAGGCCACCAAGGACGCGGCCCAGCTGGCCGGCCTGAACGTGCTGCGCCTGCTGTCCGAGCCGACCGCGGCTGCCATTGCCTATGGCCTCGACCACGGTTCTGAAGGCGTCTACGCCGTCTACGACCTGGGCGGCGGCACCTTCGACATCTCGATCCTCAAATTGTCGAAGGGCGTGTTCGAAGTCCTGTCCACCGGCGGCGATTCGGCCCTGGGCGGCGACGACTTCGACCACCGCCTGTTCTGCTGGATCATGGAACAAGCCAAGCTCTCGCCGCTGTCGGAAGAAGACACGGCGACCCTGATGGTGAAAGCGCGCCAGGCCAAGGAACAGCTATCGACCAACGACGAAACGACGATCGATGCGATCCTGAACTCGGGCGAACTGGTGCACGTGAAGATCAGCGCGCACACCTTCACCGAGATCACCAAACACCTGGTCGCCAAAACCATGAACGCGATCCGCAAGGCCATGCGCGACGCCGACGTGTCGGTGGAAGACGTGGACGGCGTGGTGATGGTCGGTGGCGCGACGCGCATGCCGCACGTGCGCCGCGCCGTGTCCGAGTTCTTCCACACCATCCCGCACGCGAACATCGACCCGGACAAGGTCGTGGCGCTGGGCGCCGCGATCCAGGCCAACCTGCTGGCCGGGAACCGCGCCTCGGGCGACGACTGGCTGCTGCTGGACGTGACCCCGCTGTCGCTCGGGATCGAGACGATGGGAGGCCTGGTCGAGAAGATCATCCCGCGCAATTCGACGATTCCCTGCGCGCGTGCGCAGGAGTTCACGACCTTCAAAGACGGGCAGACGGCGCTGGCTGTGCACGTGGTGCAGGGCGAGCGCGAGCTGGTGTCGGACTGCCGCTCGCTGGCGCGCTTCGAGCTGCGCGGCATTCCGCCGATGGCGGCCGGTGCCGCGCGCATCCGCGTCACTTACCAGGTCGACGCCGACGGCTTGCTGTCGGTCGCCGCGCGCGAAACGCGTTCGGGCGTCGAAGCCTCGATCACCGTGAAGCCGTCCTACGGTCTGGGCGACGACGAGGTCGCGCGCATGCTGCAGGATTCGTACAGCTCGGCGCAAACCGACATGCAGATGCGCGCGCTGCGCGAAGAGCAGGTCGAGGCCGAGCGCATTTTGCTGGCGACGCAGTCGGCGCTGGACTCGGACAGCAATCTGCTGGAAGAAGCCGAGCTGGCCGCGCTGGCGACATTGGTGCAGGGGGTGGCTGACGCGCTCGCGCGTTCGAACGATCTCGAGGTGGACGCGGGCCTGCGCCAGAACGCGCTGCACGACGCCGTCCAGACGCTCGCCCACGGCACCGAAGAATTCGCCGCGCGCCGCATGGACAAGAGCGTGCGCCAGGCGCTGGCCGGCAAGTCGCTGGACGAGATTTAAGGCGACTCGTGAACGCGTGGCGTCGACCGTAGGATGGGTACTGAGTGCCCATCCTGCGCAAAGCGCGGTCACGCACACAGAACCATATAAATTATTTACGAGGTAACAAAGTGCCACAAATCGTCATCCTGCCCCACCCGGTCTTCTGTCCCGACGGCGCCGTCCTCGACGCGCCATCGGGCAAATCCGTCTGCGACGTCATGCTGGAAAACGACATCGACATCGAACACGCCTGCGACCGCGTCTGCGCCTGCACCACCTGCCACGTGATCGTGCGCGAAGGTTTTAACTCGCTGAACGAGCAGGAAGAAAAAGAAGAAGACATG
>JANNNC010000138.1:0-22492 GCA_031398335.1 Massilia sp. | reverse complement strand
CAGCGGGCAGGTGTATGTGCACGCGCCGCAAGACTGGCCGCAATGGCAGGCGGCCGAGCGCCGTGAAGCGACTGCGCGCTATGCGGCGCGCACGCCGGTACCGGCGTCGACCACGCAGCGCACGCTGCCGCAATGGCCGTTTGGCGTGCTGTTCGGGCTTGCCATGCTGGGATTGTGGTGGCGCGAGCGTCGCTAAATTCTCTAATCAATCCTCCTGCCGGGAGATCTCATGGAAAAGCGCGCTTTTGCCCTCGATATTGAAAACGGATGGCCGCCCGTGGCAGTCGAGCACGTATGGTGTGAACGTATCGGCGCGATTTACCAACTGAAAAATGTGCCCTGTTTTATCGAGGGACTGGCGCTTGGCGATAAATTTTCTGCCGAACCGAATGCAGTCAACGGCTGAATTTTTTGACTTCACCATCGTCGAACCGTCAGGACATTCGGTGGTCTGGATGATTGAACAAGACGGCATCGAACTCGAGCAATACAGGAATGAACTGTTCGATCTGGGCCTTGGTATCGAAGGTTTCCCGCAATTCAAGCTTCATGCAGTTAACGTTCCTGCGTCGGCCGCTCGTGATGCAGTCATTGCCTTGATGGACAGGCTCGAAAATCTCGGCTTTGCGCTGGCTTTCCCTGTTTGGCGGCATGATTAGACGAATTGCGCTCCGGCCCTTCTTTGCCGACCTGGGCGCCAGCACGCGACCTGTATTCCGACCCATGATGGGCTCAAGGGTCTGACGGAAGCAAGGGACTGGAAAATCGCCCGCATGCAGGAGCACCAGCGTGTGCTTGAACGCTTGGCGCTGCCGTCGGCTTCCTGACCCTCGCTGTTCCATCACCCTCGCTGTTCCTGTTCGTGCACAAAGACAGATCGTTTACACTGCACGCAGCGCAGGCTTCCAACGAATTTCCTACCAGATGACTCTAATAAATAAAGCCAAGATAGCCGGACACGGTTTGCTGCGACATATGATGAACAGGAAAGGCGTAACGCCGAAGGTATATCGGCGCCTCGGCTATCGGTTCCTGCTCGACGGCCGATCAAGTGTCGATCGAAAAATCATTGTGATGAATCGTTGGGAGCCGCGCCAGATGGATTTCCTGACGAAAGCGGTCGAATGTTTCCGAGGTAAAGAAAACCCGGTATTCCTGGACATCGGCGCTTACTTCGGGGTGTATTCGTTTTTGATGTTAAAAACTGGAATATTCAACCAGATAGTAGCGTTTGAGGCGGACGCGCACAATTTTGCTCAACTTCAGGCGAATATGTTTTTGAACTACGCCACCCATGCAATTAACGCCCAGAATATGGCGGTAAGCGACCATAATGGCATGGTGCATATCCTGGACAGCACCCAACACCCGCTGGGCAATAGGGGAGGAACTGGACTTGCCATGCCAGATCATGAAGGCGGCAAATTCGAGACGAGGGCAATCACTATCGACTCGCATCTGAACCTTCGCGGTGGCCATATCGCGATCAAGATCGACATCGAAGGTCATGAGCCGTCGGCATTGGCAGGTATGGAACAAACACTGCGCGAAAATCGGGTACTGCTCCAGGTCGAGGCTTATGAAGGGACTCGGGAACAAATATTCTCACTGCTGAAGAGTTATGGCATGCGACATGTGAAGTCGATCGACTATGACCATTATTTCACTAACCTGGATGACTCTGCGCTTTCGGCAGCCTGAAACAGGCGCTTCGTCGTCATCAGGCTGATGGTCTTATTTCCCCTGCTTAGCCGCCACCCGCCGCGCCGCCTGTACCTGCGGCGTATCTCCCAGCGGCAGCCGCGCCGCCGCCCGCGCCAGGGCGCGCACCAGCCTTGCTTCGCCCCTGCGCAGCCCCCGTCCTTGTAGCTGCGGCAGCGAGCGCACCGGCTGCGGCGTGATTTCCACGGCGGCGCGCACCAGCAGGCGCTGCAGCGGGCGCAGTGGAGAGGGAAGGATCGGCGCCTCGGCCACGATGCGCAGGAAATCGGCAAGAATGCTCGAGCCCTCCAGCCCAGGCGCGGTCGCGGCGAGCAGCGCTTCCCAGGCGGCCCAGGAGCGCGGCAGGCCAGTCGCGCCATACAGGCCGGCGGAAATTGCGCCTTCCGTGAAGGCGGCATCCTTTTCGGCCGCCGACAATGGGCAGACGTAGCGATGGTAGGCCTCGCCAAACCCGAACACGGCGGTCGCCTGCACCCAGTCGAGCAGGCGCGGATCGTTGGCGTGGTAGGCGACGCCGTCGGGCGTGGTGCCCCGCACATGGCCGTGCACCCGCACCACGTGCGCGATCAGTTGTTCGGCTTGCGAGCGCGGGCCGTACACGGTCATCATGGCCGCGGCGCCGGTGCGCCGCAGGCGCATGCCCGGATCGCGTAGAAAACCACCGTGGTCCCACACGCCCGAACGTACCGACGGTTCGGTCAGCTCGAGCAGCACCGCCGTCACCCCGCCGACGAACAGGGCAATTGGATTGGCGAATATCCGCCAGGAGACGCCGTCGGCCGGCGCCAGCGCCGGCTCGCCCAGCGGCTGGCTGAAGTCGAAGGCCATGCCCGGGGGCGGGCGCATCAGCTCCTGCAGCGTTTTCAGCATCACCGCACTCCCCGATCATCAGTCACCGCTCATTATCGCTGAACACAACCTGGCACGCCGCCCTCGCCATTCGAGCGACGCCAGCGAGACGTGTTTGCGCCTGGTGCGGAAAGAGCCGCGTATTCGCGACGTTTATAAACTGACGGGCAGCTACGATTATGTGATGAGGATAGCGGTTGAAGGTTTTCCCGAATTAAATGCGCTGATCAATCGCCTGGCAGCATCACGGGACAGCATCGCCACGTCAAGAACCTCGGCCGTCCTCGAGCGCATCCAGGAGAATGGCGTGCGGATATCTTCTTCCATCCGAGATACTAAGGAGAGCGGGGCAGATAGTTTTACAATCGATTGATTGTATAAACAACCAATCCGGTTTATTGTGCGGGTCGTGCAAGGCGAATACCGTGCCAATGAAACGGCCGGGCCGCCAATAAATCTCTCGAATATCCACACCATGACGCCACAAAACAAATTACGCACCGCAAATGCACTGATGCTGGCCGGGATCATGCCGCTGCTGTTCGGCATTTATACCTTGTTCTCGAGCTTTCCTGTCGATGTGCAAACCAAAAGCGAGGTCGCCAATTTGTTCATGGTGTTCGGCAAACTGGTGTTCGCCTACATCTTTGCCTTGTTGATCAGCGGCCCCAGCGGCGTGTGGTCGATCGCTGTCGCGAAACGCAATCCAGCAACACCGGTAGACGCTTCCAGGAACATCAGGCTGTTCGTCGGAATGATCCTGGTTGTTCCCTTTGTATTGACAGCGATACTCGCCTAAAACGCATATTCCGCCCGCGCATACATGGTGCGCCCGTTGACCCCGAACGGGCAGGTTTCCCAGCAGTGCGTAAAGCCCATCTGCGGGAAGGGTGCGGCGCGGGTCATGTCCCAGCGCGTCGGTGTGCGGTCGAACGCATTGTCCACGCCCGCGGCGAGGCTCAGGCTGCGCGTGAACGCATAGCGCAGCGCCAGGTCGATGAGCCATTTCGCTTCCCAGGTCTGGACAAAGGGCGCGGTAAACCCCTGGCCCTGCACCTGGCCATAGTAATTCGCGCGCAGGTTGGCGCCCCAGGCGCCGCGCGCATAATCGGCCGCCACCACATGGTGCTGGCGCGGCTGGCCGCGTTCGATCAGCGTCACCTGGGCGTCGTCGAACAGTTGCGTTCCGCTCAGCACGGGCGAGAACGGACGGCGTGTCTTGACATGGGTGCGGTTCAGGCCCAGCTGGCCCGACAGTTTCAAGGTGCCCGCAGCCAGGTGGCGCGTCGTGAGCTCGGCCACCACATCCAGGCCGACCGTTTCGGTATCGATCGCGTTGGTGAAGAACTGCGCCTGGCCCACGCGCAGCGGATCGAGGATGGCGCGGATCGGGCAGCTTGCTGGCGTGGCGCAGGCGCCGCTCTCCGGCGCGACCGTGCTCGAGAACACGATGCGGTCGGCGATGTCGGTGCGGTAGAGGTCCGCCGTCACCGAAAAGTGCGAGACCGGACGCAGCACCATGCCTATGCTGGCGCTGCGCGAAGTCTCATCCTTGAGCGGGGCGATGCCGAAAGCCCGGGTGACGGCGCTGCCTTCGCGCGCGGTCAGGGTTTCGGTCAGCACACCCGCATTGTTCAAATTGGTTGATACCGAGCTATAAAACTTCTGCTGCACCGACGGCGCCCGGAAACCGGTCGAGGCGCTGGCACGGATGCCGAAGGCACGGGTCGGGTCGAAGCGGGCAGTGAGTTTACCGGTGGTCGTATTCCCGAAGTCGGAATAGCGCTCGTGGCGCAGGGCCGAACCCAGGGTCAGCTGCGGACTCCAGCGGTGTTCGGTGTCGATGTAGAAGGCGGTGTTGTGGCGGCCGGCATAGACTTGCGTGGCCGGCGTATAGCCGGGGAAGCCCTGGATGCCGGCCTGCGCGATGCCGCCATGCTGGTCGCGGATGACGATGGCCGGGTTGTTGGTGCGGCCGTACTGCCAGGAGACCGGTTCACCGGCCTCGATGCGGTAGCTGTCGCGCCGGTATTCAAAGCCGGTGCCGACGAAAATGGGCTGGCCGAGGAAGAATACCTGGCCTTTGAGGTCGAAATTAAAGGTCGACTGCTGGAAGCCGAGCGTGCCGGTATAGGCTTCACGCGGCGATTCGCCGGCGGTGTTGCAGGGGCAGGTCGGTTCGTACCAGTAGCTGACGTTGATCGAATTGCGTTCGTTGAATACCAGTTCGCTGCGCCCGTGGTTGAAGCTGGTATCGAATTTCCAGCCGCCGCCGAGAATCGCGCGGTAGCCGAAGGCGAGCGAGGCGTCGCGCACTTCGGTGCGGATAGTCGGCAGGAAGCCATTCGGGTAGACCGCCGGTACATTGCGGGCGTCGCCGGCCGGGCGGTAGAAGCCGGCCGCGTCGCCGGTGCGGCGCGCGGCGCCGCCGAACAGGTACAGCTCGCCGCCATGCCCGACCGGCAGTACGCCATTCGTCCACACATACGCGTCGCGCGCCAGGCTGTCGCCGATGCGCTGGGTGACGCGCGCGGGATTCACGCGCAGCGAGTCGGCGCCGGCGCGGTTGGTTTCGCCGCGGCGGCGGCCCTCGAGCGCCAGGCTGAGGAAGCCGCCGGCGCCGCCCAGCGCAAACCCCCGGTAGGCGCTGGCGCCATAAGTATCGCCGTCGCCTGCGGCCGTGGTGCCGGCGCTGATGCTGGCCGCTCCCTTGCCGGCGCCTTCCTTGAGCACGATGTTGATGACGCCGGCGATCGCATCCGACCCGTACTGGGCAGCGGCGCCGTCGCGCAGCACCTCGATATGGCTGATCGCCGACATCGGGATCGCATTCATGTCGGTGCCGGCCGAGCCGCGCCCGACCGTTTGCTGGACGTTGACCAGGGCTTGCTGGTGGCGGCGCTTGCCGTTGACCAGCACCAGCAGCTGGTCGGGGCCGAGGCCGCGCAGGGTGGCGGGGCGGATGATGTCGGTGCCGTCGCTGATGAACGTCGTGCTGAAGTTGAACGAGGGGTCGAGCTCCTGCAGGGCCTTGCCCAGTTCCAGGGTGCCGGTCGAGGCCAGGTCGTTCGCGCCCACCAGGCCCACCGGCACCGCGGTGTCGAGGGCCGAGCGGGCGGCGCCGCGCGAACCGATCACGACCACCTTCTGGGCCGCGTCGTCATCCACCGGCAGCATCTGCGCCTGTGCGTGCGGAAAGGCCGCCAGCAGCGCGGCAGTCAGCAAGGTCGGTTGCAGCGTCTTGTGCATCATCGTATTTCCCCGTTGAACAGTGTCAGTGATGAACGCATCTTGCCCGCCGTCATTCTTCCGGACTTGCGCCAGAGCAAGGCATTCGGAAACACGGGGAGCACGTGTATTAAGTGGGCAACACCTGGCGCAGACGCCGGCAGGGAGTCCAGCGAACGGGGCCGCGTGGGCACCCTGGTCCCAGGTCGATCATCCCCGGGGCCATCTGCTGGCGACGCTGATGGCGCTGTTCGTGCCGCGCCTGGGCGTGGCCGACGGCGGCGGTGGCGTGGTGGTGGTCATCGCCATGATCGGCATCCTGGCGGCGGTGGCGCTCCCCGCCTACCCGGACTACCAGCAAAAAGCAGCGGTCGCCGGCGCCTGTTCGGCCGGGCAGGACGCGACGACGAAGGTGGAGCGCTACCTGGCCGCGCAAGGCAAGATCCCGACGCTGGCGCAGGCGGGCGTGGCCGCCAGCGGCGGCGTGGTGCGCGCGCTGAGCATCGATCCGCAGACGGCCGTGCTGCGCGTGGCGACCGGCGTGGTTGGCCAGCAGGGCGTGGGCGTGCTGGTGTTCGAGCCGTCGATGGACGAGGACAAGCGCATCGCCTGGGCATGTACGGGCGAAGGGATCCGGGCGGGGGCGCTGCCGCAGGGGTGTCATTAACTTTGTCCGCATAGCCGGACAACTGCAGGCCACGTGGAGTGGCCCGCAACCTGCAAGCGGCCGGGATTTATGCCGCTGAATGCCGGCGCCTGGAGGCAGCCAAACCGGCCAATCCCAGTGCGGTCAACGCCAGGGTGGCCGGCTCCGGTACCTCGGTCGGGTTGTCCGGATCGCTTGGGTCGTCCGGGTCGCCAGGGTTGTCTGGTTCGTCCGGAATGTCTGGTATGGATGGGGTTCCCGGCACAAAACTCCCGAGGGTAATGTTATCGAAGCCGATATTGTTCGTGGCGCCGCCGAAGTCGACCGACCGTGCGATACCGTCGAATGTCATACCAATCGGGCTGAACCGGCAATACACGCCACTCGGGTCGCCGCTGCAATTATCGATATTGTCGTGCAGCTCCAGCGACGCGAGCAGGTTGCCCGTCCCGTTCAGGCCATCGTATACGTTGACGAAGCCGTTCTCGCTACTGCTGTAGAAGAAGGCAAAACCCGTATTGAAGCCGGAAGCGACATTCATGGTCGCCGCGCTGCCACTCAAAAAAGCGACGATGGTACTTGCCGAAGGTTCGTTGGCAAATTCGCCCGTACCGCCTGCATTCCGATCGATCGACCCTAGACTAGTAGTCGAGAAATTGATCCCATAGTTCGTTCCTCTGTTGCCTGCAGAATCGCTGCCGCCATTATAGAAATCGTTGACTGAAGCACGGTCACCCACCCCCTCAAATGTGAGCACGATCGGGACAGCTGCTGCAGGACCTGCGAACGACATGGCAATAGCGAGTGCACAGGCGGTTTTTATCATTTGTGACACAATTCTCTCCCCAAGAGTTGTATGCCAATGCTGGCAGCAATTACACAGCAATACGCGTGCCACATGTAAATACGGGGCATATGCGTGAAGCATATTCCTGTCAGGGGCCGATGTGTAATATTTTTCGACAATAGGTTACCTTCAAATAAATATTTCCGGTATTTATGTTTCGTTGCTGAACACTATGAACTGTGATCAGCGTGCATGCCCGCGAGGATGCTCGGTCGAGGGGACCGGGGCCGGACGGCCCTGCGGTAAAGTTCTCAGAAATACACCTTCCGGAATCCTGCAATGTATTCAATGAATAAACTCGCGGCCACATTCATGGCCGCAGGTCTTTTCGGCGCGGCCCACGCCGCCGAAAAAATCACGGTCGACGCCGCGCTGACCCAGGCCACGCTGATCGACGTCGCGGCGGGAACCCGTACGACGGGACAATCGGTGCTCCTGAGAGGCGATACCATCGTCGCCGTGGTGGAGGACGCGCAACTGACTCGCTATGCGCCGAAGCCGCTGATCAAACTGCCGGGCAAATACCTGATGCCCGGTTTGTGGGACACCCATGTGCACTTCGGCGGCGGCGAAGCGCTCATCGAAGAAAACAGGCAGTTGCTGCCCCTGTACCTGCCTATCTCGACCAGGAAAGCCACCACGCCGACGACTACCTGCAGTACATCGGCAAAAGCCTGCGCGCGACCTATGCCTGGCGTGTCGAGCGCGCCGCGCAGGATGGACCCGAAGCGGTCGCGCTGCGCCATGCCATCTTCGAGCAGTCGGCCAAGCTGTTGCCCTTGCTGGCGCAGGAGGGCTTCAGTATCATCGCCGGCACCGACGCCGGTTTCCTCAACTCGTACAACTATCCCGGACAAGCGTTGCACGACGAGATCGGCCTGTACGTGCGCTACGGCCTGACGCCACAGCAGGCGCTGCAAAGCGCGGTAGTGAACGGCCCGCGCTTTCTCGGCAAGCTCGATCGCTACGGCAGCATCGGCGCCGGCAAGGCGGCCGACCTGCTGGTGCTCGATGCCGACCCGCTGGCCGATATCCGGGCTACCCGTGCGATCCACATGGTCGTCAGCCGCGGTGAAGTCCACGACCGTGCGCGGCTTGACCGGATGCTTGAGGACACGCGCCGTAAGGTGGCGGTGAGTAAGCAATGCAGGTTTAAAGGCCGGCAATCGGTCCGGCTGCAGACCAAGCCACAGCAATCAGATCGCGCGCAGTTGATGCACGCGGTCTCCTCAATCCTGCTGATCGCGCGTCCACTCCTTCAAGCCTTCCACCCACTTCTTGGCCGGCAGGTTCAAGCGCCGCTTGATTTCGCCGGCGCGTTCGTACAGCAGCGAGAAATCGATCTGCGGCGCATGTTTGAAAGCGATGACGACGACGTTCGCATCGTGCACCTCGGGCAGCCAGACGACGGCGTCGAACACGTCGGTCATCGCTGCCAGGTTCTTGTCGTAGTTGCCGAACTCCCCGAACACGTTGGCGGTCATGATGCCGTCCGGGCGCAGGCAATCAAAACAGCCCTGGTAAAACTCGGGGGTGTCGAGCACCGGGCCGCGCGCTTCCTCGTCATAGAGGTCGACTTGCAGCGCGTCGACCGTGCCGTGGTTGGTCGGATCCAGCACGAAGTCGAGCGCGTTCGCTTCGCGCACCTGCAAACGCTCATCGTTGGCCGGCAGCTCGAACAGGGCGCGGCAGATGGCGATCACGTTCGGATTGAGTTCGACGGCGGTGACGCGGGCGTCGGGCAAGCGCCGGTAGCAGAATTTGGTGAGCGCCGCGCTGCCCAGCCCCAGTTGCACGATGTGCTGTGGCGCTGCCTGGAACAGCAGCCAGGCCATCATCATCTGCACGTATTCGAGCTCGATCGCGTCAGGGCGCGAGAGGCGCATCGCGCCTTGCTCCCACGAGGTGCCCAGGTGCAGGGAACGTACGCCGTCGAATTCGGTGGTCGTGGCCGGCGGGTGGCCGGGTTGGCTGAAGCGGGGGTCGGAGGAAGAATGGTCGGGCATGGTGTGGGGCGCAGGTAAGAATCGATCTTACCAGAGCAGCGCCGCGCTCAAGGCACGCCGTTGGCGCACCATGCGCGGTAGCCCGGCCGTTCGGCGAGGCGCGCCAGGTAGGCCGCCACATGCGGATAGTCGGGCCGCGCCATCGGCGTCATCGACCAGCGGTTCAGAGACAGGCCGATGACGATGTCGGCCAGCGTGAAGCGCTCGCCCGCGACATGGGCGCCAGTGGCGGCCAGCTGCGCGTCGAGGATGCCGACGTGGCGGTTCCAACTGTCGATGCTGGCCGCGACCTGCGCCGGGTCGGTATGCGCCGGACTGGCGCGCACCAGCGCCATGAAGGCGTAGGCCCAGGCCTTGTTCAATTCCGTGGCTTGCCAGTCCATCCATTGCTCGACCCGGGCGCAATCGCGTGCCTCAAGCGGCAGCAGCGCATGAGCGCCTTCCCGCCGGCACAGGTAGCGTCAGATAGCATACGATTCCCACAGCACGAAGCCGTCGTCGACCAGCACCGGCACCATCCGGTTCGGATTGAGTGGCGCGTGCTCATCGGTCCAGTCCTCGCGTGCGAAGGGCAGTTTCAATGCGACGCAGGTCCAGAGCACCTTGCGCACGTTGATCGAGGTCGGTTTGCCGATGATCTTCAGCATGCGTTTTCTCCTTAATGCGGGGTGAGGGCCGGCAGGATCATCGTCACGGCCAGGCCGCCGCCGTCGCGGTTCGACAGCAGGATGCGCCCGCCGTGGGCTTCGGCGATTTCGCGCGCCAAGGCCAGGCCCAGGCCCGTGCCGCTGCGCTTGGTCGAGTAAAAGGGCACCAATGCATTCGTCAACACGGCTTCGCTCATGCCGCTGCCGCGATCCAGCACTTCGATGCGCAGCAGGTCCTGCACGCGCCGCACCTGCAAGGCCACGCCATCGGGCGCGGAACCGGATTCGTGCGCGTTCTTCAGCAGGTTGAGCAGGGCTTGCTCCAATTGGGCCTGGTCCAGCAGCGCCGGCTCGGGCGGCAATTCTCCCTCCAGCCGGAACGGGATTTGCGAGGCGAGGCGGGCGACGAAACCGGGCCAGTCGCAGCGTTCCAGGCGCGGCGTCGGCAGCTTGGCGAAGCGCGCGTAGCCGAGGATAAAACGCTCCAGGTGGCGCGTTCTCTCGCCGATGGTCTCCAGGATTTGCGGCAGGCGTTCGGTCTGGCCGCGCCGCACCAGCTCCGCGCCGGAATGGGCCAGCGATGCCAGTGGCGCCAGCGAATTGTTCAATTCGTGGCTGATCACGCGGATCACCTTCTTCCAGGTCTGCACTTCCTGCCGCCGCAACTCGGCTGTCAGGTGGCGCAGCAAGAGCAGCTCGTGCTTGCGCCCATTTAAACTGAAACTGCTGCGCGCCAGGTGATACACCTGTTCGTCCTCTCCCTCGCCGGCCGTGAACAGGCCGTCGCCGCCGCGCGCGATCGCTTCGCCCAATGCCGGCGAAGCATGGGCCAGCAGGTCGTCGAGGGCATGGCCCTCCAGCTTGCGGCCGTCCGCCAGCAGCTGGCGCGCGGCCAGGTTGGCGTAGACGATGGTGCTTGGGCGCTGCGGCACGTCGGCCACCAGCAGCATCGCCACCGGCGTGTTCTGTACCATGGTATCTAACAGCAGTTCGCGCTGCACCAGGTCGCGCCGCTGTTCGCGCAGCACGTTGCCGAGGTCGTTGTGGGCGCGGATCAGGTCGGCCAGCTCGTCGTTCTGCGGCCAGTGCAGGCTGAACGAAAAGTCGCCGTCGCGGTAGCTGGTGACGGTTCCCTCTAAAGCACGAAACAGCGACAGGATCGGCTGCACCTGCGAGCGGATGGTGATGATGGCGACCGGGACGACGCAGGCAAGGCACAGCGCCGCCACCAGAAGCGGGCGGCCGGGGAGCAGGTGGTCGAGGACGAGTGCGATGATGATGCCGACCGTGAGCAGGGTCCCGACCAGGGCGGAAAAGCGGGTGACGAGGGAAAGGCGCATGGAATGTTAGTGCGTTGATCCAGCACGTGCGGATGTGCGAACGCTGGTTGACCGCGTGGGCGGGAGACCCGCCCACCCTACGTCCCTCCGGCATGCGGCGCTGCGGCTCATGCGCGGCCGATGCCGAGGCGGTCCATGCGCCGGTATAAAGCCTGGCGTGACAGGCCGAGTTCGGCGGCGGCTTGCGAGACGACGCCGCCGGCGCGGGCCAGCGCGGCAGCAATCGCCTCGCGGTCCGGCTCGGCCTCGAGCGTCGGCGGCGCCGTTGCCGCCGCGGCCGCGGGCAGGCCGAGATCGGGCACGCGGATCGTGTCGCCCTGCGCCAGCAGGTTGGCGCGCGCCATGACGTTTTTGAGTTCGCGCACATTGCCGGGCCAGGCGTGCGCGCACAAGGCGTGTTCGGCACCCGGATCGAAGCGTTTACCCGGGGCGAGGAACGCGTGCGCCAGCGGCAGGATGTCGAGCGGGCGCGCGGCCAATGGCGGCAGGCGCAGTTCGATCACGTTCAGCCGATAAAACAGGTCTTCGCGGAAGGTGCCGGCGCGGATCATGGCGGGCAAATCCGCGTTCGTGGCGCTGATCACCCGCACTTTCACCTGCCGCTCGCGGTTCGAGCCGAGGCGCTCGAAGCGGCCCGTCTCCAGCACGCGGAGCAGCTTCATCTGGCCGGCCGGCGGCAGGTTGCCGATCTCGTCCAAAAACAGGGTGCCGCCGTCGGCCGCCTCGAACTTGCCTTCGCGCGCACGCGAGGCGCCGGTGTAGGCGCCGGCATCGGCGCCGAACAATTCGGCCTCGATCAGCTCCGAGGGCAGGGCGCCGCAGTTGAGCACGACGAAGGGGCCGTTCGCCACCTGCGAATTGGCCTGGATGATCTCGGCGATGCGCTCCTTGCCGGTGCCGTTCGGGCCCGTGATCAGGACCGGGATGTCGGCGCGCGCGACCTGGCAGGCCAGCTGCAGCATGCGCTCGGTGGCCGGATCGGCCCAGACCAGATTGCGCAGGTCATAGTGTTGTTCCAGCTCGCGCCGTTCGCGCCGTTCGCGGCTAAAGCGCTGCTGCAAGGCGCGGTTGGCCTGGCCCAGTTCCACCAGGTTGGTGACCGTAGCCAGCAGGCGCTCGTCGTTCCATGGCTTCGGCAGGTAGTCGGCGGCGCCCGCTTTCACCAGGTCGACTGCCGCATCGAGGTGCGTCCAGGCGGTGAGCAGGATCACCGGCAAATCCGGGTACAGGCCGCGGATCTGGCGGAACAAGGCCACCCCTTCCTCGCCCGAGGTCGTGTCGGCAGTAAAATTCATGTCCTGGATGACCAGGTCGACCGGCGACCGCGCCAGCACGGCCAGTCCCTCTTCGGGCGAGGCCGCATGCAGCGCCGCGATGTCGTGCAGGGAAAACAGCACGTCGAGGGCGATGCCGACGGCGGCGTTGTCGTCAATGATGAGTACAGTAGGCATGGTCATCAGGATAGCATCGCTCTCAGGCACTGCGGGTGGCCAGTGCCGGAGAAATGCTCGCCGCGCGCCAGGCCGGCCCGTAGACCGCGATCACGCCCAGCAGCCAGAACACCAGGCCGCCGCCCACCAGGTACGCGATCGGCAGGCGCGCCATCTCGAGCCGGCTGACCAGCAGCTGGTTCAGCCCCACGCCGAGCAGCACGCCGCCGACGACGCCGGCGCTGGTGATCATGAAGTTTTCAAGGATGAAGTAGCGCAGGATGTCCGCCTTGCGGGCGCCGAGTGCGCGCCGTACGCCGATCTGTTTTCTGCGCTGCGTGACCCACAGGCTGGCCATGCCGACGATGCCGCTGGCGGTGATCAACAGCAGCAGCACGCTGACCGTGACCAGCATCCACGACAGCGCCATGTCGGCGCGGTAGAGGCCCTTGCGGTGCTGCTCCAGCGAGGTCGATTCGAGGATGACGGGTGTCGGCGACGCCTTGCGCAATGCCGCTTCGACGTCGCGGATCACGCGGTCGCGCTGGCCGGCTTCGGCGCGCACGGTGTACATCGCGCCGGGGTAATTGCCGTACATGCGCATCGGGGCGATGCTGGAGAATTCGCCGTGTTCGCTCACTTGCGCGTTCTGGGTTTGCAGGCGCTCGACCACGCCGACCACGCGCACCTCGATCGCATCCTCGCCGGTACCGAAGTACATGGTCTTGCCGGTCGCCGGCACGCCGGGCCACATCTTCTCGGCCAGTGCCTTGGTCAGGATTACGTGGCGCGGGGTGATAGCGGTATTGGCGTCGATGTCCATGTATTCGCCGGGCAGGAAGTCGCGCCCTTCGACCAGTTTCAGGCCCCAGGTCTTGATGAGCGAATCAGGCGAGAAGTAGAAGGAAGAAGGCGCGGTTTCGTTGACCTGCTTGCGGTCGACGGCCACGCTGTTGTTCCAGCCCGATTGCGACATGGGGATCTGGTTGACGTTGGCGACCGCGGCCACGCCGGACACGGCGCGGATGACTTCCGCTTCGCGCTTCTGCGCGGCCAGCATTTGCTCCGGCCCGCCGGCGGACAGGTTGCGCACGCTGATCGAGAACACCGATTGTTCGTCGGCCACGCCGCTCGGGCGGCTCGATGCGGCGCGCCGTTCGCCGACGATGTGCAGCGCGTTGGCCAGGATCGCCAGGCTCAGTGCCACCTGCAGTGCGACCAGGATGGCGCCGGTCTTGTTGCGCAGGAGCGCGGACAGGATAGGACGGATTTCCATGATTGTTTTCCTCTTTTATTGCGACTTGAGCTGGATGGCCGGCGTGACCTGGCAGGCGCGCCAGGTCGGCAGCAGGCCGGCCAGCACGGCGGCAAACACCGACATGGCGAAGGTAAAGGCGAGCATCGTCAGGTCCATGCGGGCAACCGCCGCCACTTCGCTGCTTTGCATCGCGATCAGGGCCAGCGCGCCGAAGGCCAGCACCAGGCCGAGCAGGCCGCCGGCCAGGCCCACGACCGCGCTCTCGATCAGGAACTGGCGGAAGATATCGCGGCGCGAGGCGCCCAGCGCCCTGCGGATGCCGACTTCGGCGGCGCGCACCGAAAACTTCGCCAGCAGCAGGCCGATCGTGTTCACGAGGCACAGCAGCAGGAAGCCGAAGGCGAGCCAGGCGGAGAGCTTGGTGTCCTTGCCGACGATTTCGCGCTCTTCCATCCATTCGTTGACGTTGAATAGCTTGTTCGGCGCGGCGCGCTTCATGCGGCCGATTTTGCGTTGCTCGGCGGCGTAGCTGTCGATATAGCTTTGCAGCGCGGCGCGGTCGCTGGAGGACGCGGTCTCGAACCAGAACTGGAGCCAGGTGCAGTTCGAGCGCAGGATGCCCTGGAAGCCCGGATCGGAACGCTCGGAGCAGTTCATGCCGCCGTTGTGGGTGGTCTCGTGGCGAATCGCGCTGGCCAGCGGAATGAAGAAATCCTCGCCGTCGCCGAACTGCTGGCCGCCGACCAGCTTGTAGTAGCGCGGCTGCGGCACCCACTTGTCGATCACGCCGACGATCGTGAACGGAAAGCCCATCACGTTGAGGCGCTGGCCGACAGGGTCGTTTTGGCCGAACAGTTTTTCAGCGATCTCGCGGCTGAGGATGACGACGTCGGCGCCGCGCGCATCGTCTTGCACGCTCCAGGGCTGGCCGCGCAGGAAGGGCACCTCGAACATGGCGAAGAAGTCGCGCGTCGGCGCCATGCCCTGTGCCGAGAAGGCCGGCAAGTCTTTCCTCGGCGGCTCGATCGGCGCGGCGATGCCGTACAGTCCGGTGCGCCGTTCGCCCTGGCCGCTCTTCAAGAGATTCTGCACGTCCTGGTAGGTGACCTGGTTTTCGCGCAGCTTTTCGCCGGGGGTGTAGCCGTCGAGCGGGGCGACGTCGAACATGGGCACGAACAGGCGGTTGCTCTTGTGCGGGATCGGGTCGCCCGACATCATGTGCAAAATCGTCAGCGTCGAGACGCTGGCGGCCACGCCGATGGCCAGCGTCAGCACCATCAGGGCGGTCAGGGCGGGATTGCGGCGCAGGCTGCGCAGGCCGAGCGTGAAGTAATAGCTGAACATGGAACCTCCCTCAAGCCACGCTGCTGCTGGCGGCCAGCGTCGGCCCCCTGCGCACCAGGTCCGACACCTGGCCGTCGATGATGTGCACGTTGCGGGTCGTGCGCACGGCCAGTTCCGGGTCGTGCGTGACCATCAGGATCGTGGTGCCGGCCGCGTTGATCTCTTCCAGCAGCTCCATCACGCCGCGTGCCATTTGCGTGTCGAGGTTACCGGTCGGCTCGTCCGCCAGCAGCAGCTTCGGCGAGCCTGCCAGTGCGCGCGCGATCGCCACGCGCTGCTGCTGGCCGCCCGACAGCTCGGCCGGGAAGTGTTTCATGCGCGAGGCCAGGCCCACTTTGGCCAGCGCGTCCTCGATGCGCTCCTTGCGCTCGGCCGCATTGAAGCCGCGGTAGCGCAGCGGCACGTCGACGTTGTCGAACAGGCTCAAATCGGGAATCAGGTTGAAACCCTGGAAGATGAAGCCGAGCTTTTCGTTGCGCAGGCGGCTGCGTGCGTCGTCGTTCATGCCCTTCACGTTGACGCCGTCGAGCACGTATTCTCCGCTGGTGAATTCTTCCAGCAGGCCGGCGATGTTCAGGAAACTGGTCTTGCCCGAGCCCGAAGGACCGGTGACGGTGACGAATTCGCCCTTGTTGACCTGGATCTCGAAGCCGCGCAGCGCGTGGGTCTCGATCATGTGGGTGCGGTACACCTTGGAGAGCTTGGTCATGCGCAGCATGGGATGTCCTTTCAGGAGAGGTGTTATTAGTTAATCGAGATGCGATTGGCGTTCTTGAAGGTGTCGGTACCGGCGACGACGACCTTGTCGCCTTGTTTCAGGCCAGAGACGATTTCGACGGCGGAGATGCTGGTCGCGCCCAGCTGGATCGGGGTGCGCACGGCGATGCCGTCGCGGACGACGTAGGCGAAGCGTCCGCCTTCGCTTTCCACGAACGGGCCGCGCGGCAGCATGAGGACGTTCGGCTTTTCTTCGATCAGCAGGCGCGCCGTGACGCGCTGGCTCTGGCGCAGGCCCTTGGGCTGGGCGCCGCGCTGGTCACCAATAAAGCGCACCCGGGCCAGCACCTGGTTCTTGACGACTTCCGGCGACAGGGCCACCAGCTTGCCGCTGGCCGTGCCCGCAGGCAGGGCGATTTCGGCGCTCATGCCCAGCCCCAGGTCGGACACATAGGTTTCCGGTACTTCGATTTCGACTTCCAGGCGCGACAGGTCGACCAGGGTCATCAGGGGCGCGTTGGCGGCGACCACCATCCGGTTCTGGACGTTCAGGGTGCCGATGAAGCCGTCGACCGGGGCGCGCACGGTCAGCTCGTCGACGCGGCGCTGGGCGTTGGCCATCGACAGACGGGCGCGTTCCATCTCGTTGGACTTGGTGCGAATGGCGAGGGCCACGTCGTCGCCTTCCAGGGTGGCGGCCTGGGTCGCGTGTCTGGCGCGGATGCCGGCCGAGTTCAGGGCGTCCCTGGCCTTCTGGTAGTCGATCTTGGCGATCACGCCGACCTGGGCCACGCTCTCGTAGCGTTCGAGGGTGCGCTGGGCCGACAGGCGGTCGATCTCGGCGACGTCCGCTTCGCGCTGGGCCAGCAGCTTTTGTTTGCGCGACAGGATCTGCTGGCGCGCGACTTCGGCTTTCAGCTGCTCATAGCTCGACTGCTCGCGTTTCAGGGCGTCGGACAGGTCGGGCGACTCGAGCACGGCGAGGACGTCGCCCCTTTTGACGGTGTCGCCGGCGGCCACTTTCAGGTTGACGGTGGCGGGGGCGGTCGAGAACAGGGTCGGGCTGACGGCGGCGACCACGCGGCCGTTGACGGAGGCGTCGCGCACCAGGGTGCCGCGGCCGACGTCGGCGATGCGCAGGCGGCTGGCGCTGACCGAATGTTCGCTGTCGCGCCAGTTCGAGAGCAGCAGGGCGGCGATGGCGCTGACGGCGACGGCGGCGCCGATCCAGACGGCGCGGCGTTTGGTTTGCTGGCCTGGCGGGGCGGTCAGGATGGCGTCTTGTGAAGAGGTATCGCGGATCATGGTGATTTCAGTAACGACTTGGATGCTGTCGTTATCGCACGATCCGTGCCAGGGGCTAAGTGCTTGATTCGATGGGGTGGTCGCGCGGGCGGACGGGTGTCCGGCGTGTCCGGGAGGGGAAGAGCGTACGTACGCGGACACGGGCGTGTCCGGGGTTTGGGGGCAGTGTGCGGGCCTTAGTAGGGCTGTTGCCGGGAGCGTTATCGGTGCGCTCGATCAGCGTGGGCACATCCCGTGCCCACGCGGATTCAACACACCAATAACAGGGCAGGCAACAGCCCCGCTAGATGGAAAAGCCCGGCCCGGCGCACGCCGGCCCGGGGCTTCCGTTCAGCAGCGCCGCGGCGCCCGCCGTGGCGACACGATGGCCGCCGCAGTCAGGCCGGCCAGTATCAGCAGCCATGACCCCGGTTCAGGCACCTGCGCCGGGTCGCCGATGGCGAGCGTCACATTGTCCACGCCGAACTGGAACAGGTTAACGTTGTCGACCTCGGCAAAGCGCAGCCGCAGCGTCTGGTTGAGGTTGGCGTTGAGCAGGCTGGTAATGTCGACCTCGATGCGGTTGTAGCCGGACACGAGCGGGTCGCCGAGGCCGGTCGCGAACAGGTTCAGCAACAGGTCGCTTGCCGCCATGCTGAACGGATCGCTGGCCCCGAGCAGGATGTCGACGCGTGCCTGCTGGTTCAGCAAGGCCGTCGCAAAGTCGAGCGTGAGCGGATCGGGCAGGTAAAAGGCGTCGGCGCGGTTGCCGATGAACAGGTCGAAGCTCAGGCGCGCCGAGCCGACCGCCGTTGTTTGCAGGAAGTCCTGGTAGAGCAGGTGGCTGCCTGGACCTTCGGCGTCGGTCATCGCGGCATTGCCGCCGCCGGGTGCGGGTACGGACGTGCCGCTCACCGGACTGGTCGTGCCGGACTGCAGCAGGAAGCCGCCGTCGCTGCCGACCTGGTTGACCACGGTCCAGTTCGTCATTCCCGCCTCGAAGTCGCCGTTGACGATCGGCACGGCCTGGGCCGGCAGGATGGCGAAGGCGAACGCCGCAGCCATCGCGCCGGCACAATGTTTAATTGCTGTTCTCATTATTTCCTCCTCAGGGCAGGGGTGGCGCGGCTGATGCGGTAGACGACGCCGTCGGTGATGGAAACGACGTACAGATTGCCATCCGGCCCTTGCTCGATTGCAGGCGTAACGCCGAAACCCCTGCCGATGAGCAAGGACTCGCTTTCCGTCGGGTCGAACTTGGTCAGGTTGTCGGCCACCTTGTCGGCCAGGCGCGCGTCGCCGCTGACGTTGACCGCGAGGCGGTCGGGCGTCAGGCGCATCCGGTACAGGCTGCCGCCGGTGGGGCCGGTGGGGGCGAATGGGCGCGCCGAGCCGATCCACAAGGTGCCGTCGTACTCCGCGCCCAGCGCGCTGCCGCGCACGAACGTGGTGCCCGACGGTCCGACTTCGTAACGCCAGCTGAATTCGGGATCGGCATAGGTCGCCCCGGGCAGCATGAACATGCGCGCACGCGCCAGGCTGGGGGTATAGGCGATGCGGGTCGGCGGATAGCGTACTTGCTGCAGGGAGCTGTTGAACTGCGTGGTTTCGATCTGCTTGAACTGGGCGATGCGGCTCAAGGGGCCCATGGCCTGGATCCAGCCGCCGTTCATGCCCGCCACGACCCGGTTCAATTCGCTGAACGCATCGTCGGCATTCTCGGTCAGCCACAAGAAACGGCCGACCGGATCGAAGGCCATGCCGAAACCATTGCGGTGGCCGTAGGAAAACACTGTCTGCAGCGTGCTGCCGACATTCCCGCCGATCGCTGCGCCGGCCGCGAAGAACGGGTTGTCGGACGGCGTGCTGCCGTCGTCATTGAAGCGCTGGACCACGCCCGACAGGTGGGCGGCATCGGGCGCGGGTCCGCCAAACGTGTCGTCCAGGAACGAAGGTGTCAGGAATGGGCCGTTGGGCAAATTCTGCATCTGGCCGCGCCGTCCGAGGTCGCCCGTGAAGACATACAGTTTGCCGTCAGGGCCGAAGCGGATCGGGCCGCCATTGTGGTTCCCCCGCTCGACCAGGTTGACCGCCTCCGGATGTCCGGGGACCGGAAGATTATCGGTCTGCCTGGCGCGCAAGCGGATGGTGCGGAAACTGGTGTCCCTCACCAGGCTGGTGCCGTTCCACGTAAACCGGTCGACCCGGTTGCCCAGCTGCGGCACCTCCGACAGAACGGTGGTGTCGGCCCCGGTCGAGCTCTCGGTCCAGCGGATGTAGACAGACCTTACGACAGGAAAACTCGGATGCAGCGCGATGGCGAGCAAGCCCCGTTCGGAAGCGGAATTGACGGCCAGGTCGAGCACCGGCGTCGGCTGCAGCACGCCGTTGATCACCCGCTTGATCTGGCCCGATCCCTTCTCCAGGATGAGCGCGTCGTTGGCACCGATGAAGGCAATCCCGATCGGCTGCACCAGTCCGGCACCGACAAAGGTCGTGACCTGCAGGTTCGGGTCCAGCATGGCAACCGGTATCGTATCGGCCGCGGCAAGCGGCGCCGCCATTCCCAGCAGTATCGATAAGGCGAGTCGCGTCCGTGTTCGCCCCGCGTTTCTTTCAGCGCATGTCGTTGACATCATGATCCCCCAGTCGACCGGCTCGACGAGAGCCGGGCAGTGCTGTTCAGAAGAGGTGGTCGCAGTCGATGCGCTGGATTGGCGCTCAAGGCGGCCGTGTATGGTGCAAGGGAGTTCGACGCATAAAATATGCCAGTTGCATGGATTCGCGCCGCGGCTGCTATGAAGCAGGCAGCCGCGACGGCGTTTGCCTACCAGTCAAACCACGGGCGAAACGGGCGGTATGTAAGAAAAACCGACAAATGGTTATTGTCGAGCTGCGCGGCGCGCCGTCACTTGCGTGGCAGCGGCGTGCCCTTGTCGATCACTTCGCGGCAATCGCCCTCCATCCGCGCATTGTCGTAATCGGTCCAGCCATAGCTGTCGACATAGCGTTTATGACGCGTCAGCCGGGCGCTGGCGATGCTGCGGTCGAGGGTTTCGCCCGGATAGCGGATGTCGCCCAGGTCGACCAGCGTATGGAAGACATTTTCGGTGGACAGGGGGGCCGCGCGGTGCGCGCGCAACTGGACGACTTTGTCCGGAAAGCGCGCACCGTAGGCGTCCGAATACCAGGCAAAAGCGGGTACGTGGAACTCGTACTGGCTATTGTGGCCATGGAAAACCTGGCGGCAGGCACCGTCGAACAGGGTTTGGCCATGGTCGGCGACGTACATCAGCGCCGCCGCCTTGTGTCCCGCTTTCAGATTGCCGATCAGCTGGGCCAGGAACCAGTCGGTATATAAAATCGAATTGTCGTAGCTGTTGTTGAGCTGCGGTTCGATCGCGGCATCGGTGAGCACGGGTTTATGCACACCCGCCAGGGATGGCTTCCACTGGTCGAAGCGCGCCGGATAGCGGTGCGCGTAATTCCAGTGGCTGCCCAGCGTGTGCAGGACGATGAGTTTCTTCTGCGCCGGATCGGCCAGCGCGCGCGTAAAGGGCTTGAACAGCACTTCGTCGTAATTCGAATTGTCGGTAAAGCCGCCCAGGTTCAGGAATTCGACCTGGTCCGCTTCCTTGGCGAAGACCGACACCGGGGTGTCGAATTTGCCGAACGAGATCTGGTTCGACAGCCAGAAGGTTTTATAGCCGGCCTCTTTAAAAGCGGTGACGAAGGATTTTTCGGTGAACCCGTCCTTCAGGCTTTGCATCGCGGGTTTGCGCGAAATGATGACCGGCACCGACAGGCGCGTGGCCGAGACCGAGGTAATCAGGTCCTGCAGCGGCACCAGGTTCGCTTCCTGCATCAATAAGGGATTGGTCGGGCGGGCGTAGCCGTTCAAACTCCAGCGGTCGAAGCGCGCCGACTCGCCCAGCACCATCACGACCACGTCCGGCGCATTGCCCGGCTCCGCCTGGACGGCATTGAAGCGGAATGCGGCGCTGCGATGGTGCAGGTCGGCCAGGTAGACGCGTTCCTTATAAAAATCGAGTCCGCGCACCACCACGCCGAAGGGCCAGGACTGGGCGAAGGCTTTGACTTCGAAGGGCGGCTGCGCCCAGTGCGGCAGGCGCGGCAGGGTCGAGGTATTTACCAGGGGACGGGCGCCGGGGGCCACGAAACGCGACTTGTCGAGGGCGACCGGTCTGGCCGGCGCGCCGGTCACGCCGGCTTTCTGGCCGTAGGCGAACAGGGCGACGCACACCAGCAGCAGCCCCAGCACCAGCGGGCGCGAGCGGTCGTTCCAGTCGAATTCTCGCGTTGCCAGCGCGGCGCGCCAGGTGGCCGCCCACCAGACGACGACGCCGGCCATTACACCCAGCAGCAGCCAGGCGCGCGCGCCGAGGAATTCCATGGCTTCGAGCGGACTGGTTTCGGCCATGATGCCGAGGTGGTGGGTCGAGATTCCCTGGCCGTAATACAGATATAGATAGAGTTCCGCCGGCAGCGCGATGAAGGCCGGCAGCAACAGCCAGTGGAAATAGGCCGGGCGCTTGAACAGGGCCCAGGCGGCAATCCAGGCGAACACGGCCATACCGGCAAGCTGGGCCGGGCGCGCCACCGGCAGGCCCAGGGCCAGCGGCATGAAGGGCACCGTCGACAGCACCAGGTAAGTGAGCACGAGGGCCAGGTTGGCGGGGCGCAGCAGGGTTCGCATCGAGAAGGGGGGCGGGGGGAAAGTCGGCTATTATCCGGCTTTTATTGCCGGAACAGCTAGCTTCCTGCCGGGCGCAGCACGTTGGGCGCGCGCCGAATTGTGTCAGCACTACCACAGCCGTTCGCGTCTTCGCGCCCGAGGCTGCCCAGAAAATCAGCAAATCGGTTGACCGCGGTTTGCGACAAGTCTATACTCGCGAGTTCTCGATTTATTCTGCACATCGCTTATGCATTCGCAGCCGCTCCTTCGGTGAGTGGCTTTCGTCGCCTCCGCTGTCAGACGATTCGGGACTAGGTTTCAGTCCCTGGGCAGGCTTGTCCGGGTTATCAACTGTAGTACTTTGTTGGATTAGGAACGATGCCAACCATCAATCAACTGATTCGCAAGCCGCGCGTTGCCGCGGTTGTGAAGAGCAAGTCGCCGGCACTGGAAAACTGCCCGCAAAAGCGCGGTGTCT
>JANNNC010000097.1:0-12863 GCA_031398335.1 Massilia sp. | reverse complement strand
ACCGGAACCCAGGTTGGATGCCTCACCACGCCCCAAGCCGCCTCCGCCGGTACCCAGGACAAACCAAACGGCGCTCCGGTCCGCTCGTACTTCGCCGGGGGCCGACAACGACCGGCGGTCGAGGCGGCACTCTCCGCGCTCGCGTCTGTCGAATGGGTCGAGACCGGGTCTGAAGGCCAGCGAGGTCATGATGATCGGGCGGAAGCGCAGGTGCGCCGCCTCGATCGCCGCTTCCATCGGCGAGCGTCCCTGCGCCTGCAGGTCTTTCGCGAACTCGATGATCAGCACCGCGTTCTTCGCCGCCAGGCCGATGATGGTGACCAGGCCGATCTTGAAATACACGTCGTTCGGATAGCCGCGCATCATCGCCGCCAGGATCGCGCCGAGGATACCGAGCGGCACCACCAGCAGCACCGACACCGGGATCGACCAGCTTTCATACAGCGCCGCCAGCGCCAGGAAGATCGCCAGCATCGAGAAGGCCATCAGGATGCCCATCGTCGATCCGGACTGCGCTTCCTCGCGCGACTGGCCGGTCCACTCGAAAGCGAAGCCCGCCGGCAGCTTGGCCGCCAGGTTTTCCATCTCGGCCATCGCGTCGCCGGTGGAGTAACCCGGCTTGGCGTCGCCGGCGATGCTCATCGCCGAGTAACCGTTGTAGCGGATGGTCTGCATCGGGCCGGTCTGCCAGCGGGTGGACGCGAACGAGGACAGCGGAACCGGGTTGCCCTGGGCGTTCATCGCGTTCAGGCGCAGCAGGTCGTCCGGCTGCATGCGGGCCGAGGCCTCGGCCTGGACCACGACACGCTGCAGGCGGCCGGCGTTCGGGAAGTCGTTCACGTAGGACGAACCCAGCGAGGTCGAGATCGCGCTGTTGATCGATTCGAATGAGACCCCCAGCGCCTGCGCCTTGTCGCGGTCGATGTCGAGCATCACCTGCGGCGCGTCTTCCAGGCCTTCCGGACGCACGCCGGCCAGGATCGGGCTTTGCGCCGCCATGCCCAGCAGTTGGTTACGCGCGGCGAGCAGGGCGTTATGGCCGGCGCCGCCGCGGTCTTGCAGGCGGAACGAGAAGCCGGTGCCGCGTCCGAGTTCCGGAATCGGCGGCGGCGACAGCGCGAAGATGAACGCGTCGCGCACGCCGGACAGGCCGCCCATGATGCGGTTGGCGAGGTCTTGCGCGCTCGAGCCGTCGCCCTTGCGCTCGTCCCAGTCCTTCAGCGGGATGAAGGCCAGCGCCATGTTCTGGCCGGCGCCCGAGAAGGAAAAGCCCAGCACGGTGACCATGTTCGCCACTTCCGGCTGTTTCATGATGAAGGCTTCGGCCGTGCGCATCACTTCGTTGGTGCGCTCGAGCGTCGCACCCGGCGGCAGCTGGATGTTGGCGATGATATAGCCCTGGTCTTCGTTCGGCAGGAAGGAGTTTGGCATGCGCGCGAACAGCAGGCCGACCAGGCCGACGATCAGCACGAAGACGACCAGCGCGCGGCCCGAGCCACGGATGATCTTGCCGACCCAGCCCTCGTAGCCCTTGGCGGTGGCGGTGAACTTGCGGTTGAACCAGCCGAAGACGCCGCGCTTGGCGTGGTGGTGGCCCGCTTCGACCGGTTTCAAGAGGTGGGCGCACAGCGCCGGGGTCAGGGTCAGCGCCAGGAAGGCAGAGAAGGCGATCGCGGACACCATGACGGCGGCGAACTGGCGGTAGATGTTGCCGACCGCACCCCCGAAGAAGGCCAGCGGCACGAACACCGACATCAGGACCACGGTCACGCCGATGATGGCGCCCGAGATCTGGCCCATGGCTTTCCTCGTGGCCTCCAAGGGCGGCAGGCCTTCCTCGCTCATGATGCGCTCGACGTTCTCGACGACCACGATCGCATCGTCGACGACGATACCGATCACCAGCACCATGCCGAACATGGTCAGCACGTTGATCGAAAAGCCGAGCGCCAATAAGGTCGCCAATGAACCCAGCAGGGCGATCGGCACGACGATGGTTGGAATGATCGTGTAGCGGAAGTTCTGCAGGAAGATGTACATCACGACGAACACCAGCAGGATCGCTTCGATCAGGGTGTGCACGACCTGCGTGATCGAGATGTCGATGAACTTCGAGCTGTCGAACGGGATGGTGTATTTCACGCCGGCCGGGAAGAACTTCGACAATTCCGCCATGCGTTCGCGCACCAGGCGCGCCGTTTCCAGCGCGTTGCCGGAGGGCGCCAGCTGCACGCCGATACCGGTCGATGGCTTGCCGTTCAGGCGCGCCGAGGTTTGATAACCCTGGCCGCCGATTTCGATGCGGGCGACGTCTTTCAGGCGCACGGTCGAGCCGTCCGGATTGGCGCGCAGGACGATGTTGCCGAACTGCTCGACGGTGCTGAGCTGGCCGGTGACGACGACGGTCGCGGTGATTTCCTGGCCGGCCGCCAGCGGCAGGTCGCCGATGGTGCCCGAGGCCACTTGGGCATTCTGCGAAGCGATGGCGCTGTTGACGTCGGCCGGCGAGAGGCGCAAGCCCACCAGCTTGGCCGGGTCGAGCCAGATGCGCATCGCACGCTCGGTACCGAACAGCTGGGCGGTACCGACGCCCTTGATGCGCTGGATCTCGGGCAGGACCGTGCGCGAGGCATAGTCGCCCAGCGCGATCGGGTCCCATTTCGGGTCGTCCGAGGACAGGATGGTAAACAGCAGGAAGTTGGCGCGGACCTTGTCCACGCGCACACCCTGCTGGTTCACGGCCTGCGGCAGGCGCGGAGAGGCGCGCGACAGGCGGTTCTGGACGTCGACCTGGGCCAGCTCCGGGTTGGTGCCGGTCTCGAAGGTCAGGGTGATCGAGCCGGTGCCGTTGGCCTGGCTGCTCGACTCCATGTAGATCAGGCCGGGCGAGCCGTTCATTTCGCGTTCGATGACGGAAATGACCGAGTCTTCCAGCGTCTGCGCCGACGCGCCCGGGTAGGCGGCGTTGATCACGATCGAGGGCGGCGCCACGTTCGGGTACTGCGCGATCGGCAGCTGGGTGATCGCAACCCCGCCCATCACCATGATGAACAGTGCGATCACCCAGGCGAAAATAGGGCGGTCAATAAAAAAGCGTGCCATTGGAAAGTCCTGTTTCTGTGCGTTTGCGGCTTAGCGGGCGGCCGTGGCGGGTGCGGCCGCGCCGGCCGGGTTCACGATCTCGCTCTTTGGCGCGGTCCAGGGCACGGCTTTCACCGGGCTACCTGGCGGCATCATCTGGAGCTTCTGGAAGCCGTCGACGATGACGCGTTCGCCCGCCTTCAGGCCCTCGAGCACGACCCAGTTCGAACCTTGCTGCGAACCGATCTTCACGGAGCGCGGGGCAGGCTTGTTGTCGGCGCCGACGACCATCAGGCTGTCGCCGTTCGCGCCGCCGCGGGTCACCGCTTGCTGCGGCACCAAGATGCCGTTCGGGAGCGAGGCTTGCGACAGGCGCACGCGCACGTACTGGCCCGGCAGCAGGGCGTTATCGGTATTCGCCACTTCGGCGCGCAGGTTGACCTGGCCGGTGGTCGGATCAACCGTCACGTCCGAGAACAGCAGGCGGCCCTTGGTAGGCAGTTCGGTGCCGTCGTCGAGCATCACGGTGACCGGCGCGCTGGCGCTCTGGCCGCCGGCCTGCTTGCGCAAGCGCTGCAGTTCGGTGGCCGACTGGGTGATGTTCAGGAACATCTTGTCGGTCTGCTGGATGACGGCCAGCTGGGTCGCCTCGGCTGCCGAAACGAGGGCGCCTTCGGTGACCAGCGCACGTCCGATACGGCCGGAGATCGGCGCATTCACGTTCGCGTAACCGGCACTGATCTGGGCGATGCGCACCTGGGCGCGGGCCGACGCGACATCGGCTTCGCCCTGCTTCTGGGCGGCGACGGCGTTCGTGTACTCCTGCTTGCTGATGGCATTGGCTTCGACCAGCGGCTTGTAGCGCGAGGCCGTGGCGGATGCCTGGGTCAGGTTCGCCTGGGCGCGGCCAAGCGCGGCCTGGGCGGCGCTGACCTGCGCCTGGTAGGGCTCTGGGTCGATCTGGTACAGCGACTGGCCCTGCTTGACCACGCTGCCCTCGGTGAAATTGCGCTTCAGGACGACGCCGTTGACACGGGCGCGCACCTGGGCCACGCGCACCGGCTCGGCGCGCGCCGGCAGTTCGGTCTGCAGGGCGACAGGCTGGGTGGTGGTCGTGATGACACCGACTTCGGGCGGCGGCATCTGGCCGCCGGCGCCAGGACCGGCCTGGGCGGCGTCTTTCTTGCCGCAGGCTGACAGCAGGGCCACGGCCATCAGCGTGCCGACGGCGATCCGGCTCAGTGACAGCATCGGGGACAGGTTTGAGGAGATGGCAGAGCGCATTACGTGCTTCCTTCTGGTGTTTTGGAAAAGACGCAAGCGTGCTCAGGTATCCTATCGGTCCTGTGCACGATTGCATCACTGGCGGTTGCAGATTTTTTTATATACTATCACGAGTGTATGTTTAACGTGCAGGACCACCCAAAAACGGAGAAGACATGGCCCGCAGGACAAAAGAAGAAGCAGCGGCCACACGCGACAGCATCCTGGATGCTGCAGAGAAATTATTTGTTGAGCAGGGGGTATCGCGAACGACCTTGCAGCATATCGCAACCGAAGCGGGTGTGACGCGCGGTGCGATTTATTGGCATTTTGACGACAAAGGCGCCTTGTTCAACGCCATGATGGAGCGGGTGACGCTCCCCTTCGAGTGTGCGTTGAACAGCCTGGGCAATTCCAATGCGGAGACGGTGCTGGACGACGTGCGCCACTTCTTCGCCGAAATTTTCCGCGTCACGGAAACGAATCCGCAAGCGCGCCGCGTGCTCGAGATCGCCTCTTTAAAGGTCGAGTTCGTCAGCGAGATGGACGCCGTGCGCGTGCGCCGCCGCCAGAGCAAGGCCGACTTGACGGCCCAGGTGGTGGAACGCCTCAAGCTGGCCCAGGCGGGCGGCCAGATCCGGCCTGACGTCGATCCCGAACTGCTGGCACTGGGCCTGTGGTCCCTGATGGATGGCCTGATCCGCAACTGGATGTTCGAGCCGACTTCGTTCAGCCTGGTCGGGCTCGGCGACAAGATGATGGCGACCATGCTGGAGGGGATTCGCACGCGGTGAGGGTTTTAACGGGTACACGGCGGCCAACGACTTACCGTAGGGCGGGCTCTCGAGCCCGCGCGGTACGACGTTTGCATATCTGTTGCGCCACCACGCGGACAACAGCACAACGCCGGCATCAAGCCGGCTTCGTCATTCCAAGCCACGGTTCACGCAACGCCATCCTGGCCGCTGCGTACCGCTGACATCAACGCATCTCTTCAATCATTTTCTTCAACTTCGCCGAATCCGCCACAAACGCGCGAATTCCCTCGGCCAGCTTCTCGGTCCCCATCGCATCCTCATTGAGCATGAAGCGGAACGATTTCTCGTCGACCGCAATCTTCGCGATCGAGGCGTCGCCATCGTCCGTCAGCTTGCGCTCGACCGGCGCATCGCTGTCGGACAGCTTCTGCAGCAGCTCCGGCGAAATCGTCAAGAGGTCGCAGCCGGCCAGTTCCAGGATCTGCGAGGTATTCCGGAAGCTCGCGCCCATGACTTCGGTCTTGTGGCCGAATTTGCGGTAGTACTGGTAAATCCGCTTGACCGACTGCACGCCCGGATCGTCCGCGCCCGTGTATTCCAGGCCGCTCGACTTCTTGTGCCAGTCATAAATACGGCCGACGAACGGCGAAATCAGCTGCACGCCCGCTTCGGCGCAGGCCACGGCCTGGCACAGCGAGAACAGCAGCGTCAGGTTGCAATGAATGCCATCTTTTTCCAGGATCTCGGCGGCGCGGATGCCTTCCCAGGTCGACGCGATCTTGATCAGCACGCGCTCGCGCGGCACGCCGGCCACTTCGTACAGCGCGATCAGCTCGCGGCCCTTGGCGACGGTCGCCTCGGTGTCGAAGGACAGGGCGGCATCGATCTCGGTCGACACCCGGCCCGGCACGAATTTCAGGATCTCGACGCCGAACGCGATCAGCAGGCGATCGACGATCTCGTCCGTGGAGCCGCCCTTCGATTCCGCCACCGCCTTTTGCAGCAGCGGCAGGTATTCCGGCTTTTGCACCGCTTTCAGGATCAGCGAGGGATTGGTCGTCGCATCCTGCGGCGCGTAGGCCTTGATCGACTGGAAATCGCCGGTATCGGCAACGACGGTAGTATATTGCTTGAGTTGTTCGAGTTGGTTCATATAATTTGCCTAATTAACTTTTATTGCAAATAAACTTTGCGCGGTCGGTTTTCGTAGGGTGGGCACTCCGTGCCCACGCGGAACGATGAATAGGGTGAGCCCTTTCGGCTGCTAAAGACCGTACTCAGCAATCTGTCGCGTCGATGAAAGCCGCCACCATCGCCTCCAGCCCGACCCGGTCTTCCTCGGAAAACCGATCCAGCAGCGGACTATCGATATCGAACACCCCGATCAATTTGCCATCCTTCATCACCGGCAGCACGATCTCGGATGCCGACGCCGAATCGCAGGCGATATGCCCCGGAAACGCATGCACGTCCGGCACCACGATCGTCTTGCGTTCAACGGCAGTGGTCCCGCACACGCCGCGTCCAAACGGAATGCGCGCACAGGCCGGCTTGCCCTGGAAGGGCCCGACCAGCAAATCCTGGCCTTCGCCTTTTTTCGACGGCACGGTGAGATAGAAGCCGGCCCAGTTCAGGTTGGCGAGGGTGTCGTACACGAGCGCGGAAAACTGCGCCGCGTTCGCGGTGAGGTTGCGTTCGCCTTCGAGGACACTGGCGACCTGGCGTACCAGCAGGTCGTAATCGGGACGGGTGCTGCGTTCTGGATTGATGTGCATGGGCAGTCGCTGAGGCTGGACGAAAACCGCTATTTTACAGCCAGCACTGCCGAACTTGTGCGCACGGCCCGATCCGTTGTCCTCGCTTCCAGCAGCGTAATGAGCTCCGGCTGGCGAAATAAAGTAGTTTAACAAGTGTAACCATCTATGCATTATCCGTTCGACATGATGAATGCCATGCTGTTATCGGACCGTTGTGAACTGGCGACCATTCCTTGTTAATTCCACACTGAACACCGATTTTTTTGCACATCGGCAATCCACCGGGTCATGTAGGAGTTATCTTACAGAAACTTTCTGCTATGTATGTCCTCCACAGGTCTGCATGGTGCCCGCTCGTTCAGACCAGGTAACTACACTCATGAAATTATCAAATCTCAACATTGGTACCCGTCTTGGCGGCGCCTTCGCCGTCATCCTTCTGCTGTTCGGCGTCGTGCTGTTCAGCGCGTTGACGCAGCTTGATCGCATCGATGAGGCCAAGGCGACGATGGTCGAAGCGAACTATAAAGCCAAGCTCGCTGCCGCATGGCGAGAGGGAACCGCCACCAACAGTGTGCGTACGCTGGCGAAAGCGAAGAGCAGTGACCCGGCAGAGGAGCAGGCACTCGACAACGAAATGAAAACGGTGAGTGCCCAGGTGAGCAAGGTGCAAGCGGAACTCGAAGGCCTGGTCTCGAGCGAAAAAGGCAAAGCGAACCTGCGGGCCGTTGCCGAGCAACGCAAGGTGTATAGCGCGGTTCGCACCGAAACGTTCAAGCGCAAGGCCGAGCAGGGCGCCAACGACGAGTTCAAGAAGGCCGTGGCCGAGAAGCTGGTCCCTGAAATGAAAAAGTACCTTGCCTCGATCGAGGATGTCGTCGCTTATCAGGACGAGTTGTTCCAGGCTGCGAATACGCGCATCGACGAGGTGTACGCCAGCTCGCGGCAATTCCTGATTGCGCTTGGCCTGATTGCCCTGGCGTGCGGAGTCGGTTTGGCGCTGGTGCTCACCCGTAGCATTACGCGCCCGCTCGGGCACGCAGTGAGGCTGGCACAACAGGTCGCGTCCGGCGACTTGAGCGCCGACATTCATGTGTCTTCGACAGATGAAGTGGGCGTGTTGCTGTCGGCGCTGAAAGGCATGAACGAAAGCTTGCTGAAAACCGTTTCCGAAGTGCGCAGCGGCACGGATACCATCGTCACGGCTTCCCAGCAGATTGCGGCCGGCAACCTGGACCTGTCGGCGCGTACGGAACAGCAAGCAAGCTCGCTGGAAGAAACCGCGTCGTCAATGGAAGAACTGACCAGTACCGTACGGCAGAATGCCGACAATGCACGCCAGGCCAACACGCTGGCGCAGAACGCTTCCGGGATCGCCACGCGCGGCGGCAAGGTCGTCTCCCAGGTGGTCGAGACAATGGCGTCGATTAACGAATCGTCGAAGAAAATTGCCGACATCATCGCGGTGATCGACGGCATCGCGTTCCAGACCAACATCCTGGCGCTCAATGCCGCAGTCGAGGCAGCCCGCGCCGGCGAGCAGGGTCGGGGCTTTGCCGTCGTCGCATCGGAAGTGCGCAACCTGGCGCAGCGGTCGGCGGCCGCGGCGAAAGAAATCCGCGGCCTGATCACCGACTCCGTCAGCAAGGTCGAAACGGGTGGGCATCTGGTCGAGCAGGCCGGTGCCACCATGCAGGAGATCGTCCAGGGTATTACCCGCGTGACCGATATCATGTCCGAGATCTCCAGCGCGAGCGCGGAACAGACACTGGGCATCGAACAGGTGAATGCCGCGATTACGCAGATGGACGACGTCACGCAGCAGAATGCGGCGCTGGTCGAAGAGGCCGCAGCGGCGGCAACGTCGCTGCAGGATCAAGCCGCTTCCCTGGCCCAGTTGGTCAGTACCTTCAAGCTCGACACCGGCGCCGGCGCCGGCCTCGGCGACGCCGCATCGCGCGTGGCCACGCACCGTGCCGCGTCAACCGGTCCGGCGTCGCGCCAGCTGGCGCTCGGATAAATGGTAATGTAGCTGTTTCCATCACACGAGGGCGATCATGTTCAAGAGACTGGCGGCGGAAGCACTGGGCATCAGCGATATCGGCGTCATCGTCGGGCCTGCGGATTACAGCAAGGTCGACGCGGACGATTACCTGTTTGGCGAAGACGGCGAGCAGATTTTCTTCCTCATTAAAAGCAAGAAGGACGAGTACTGCTTCACCAACCTCGCGCTGATCCATGTGGACGGCGATTCGGCCGTGTCGTCGAAGCGCTCGATCAAGCGCTACGACTATGCGTCGCACCAGGTGTCGGGCGTCAGCATCGAGACTGCCGGCACGCTCGATATGGACATCGAACTCAAGTTCAAACTCGACAACACGGTGTTCTCGATCGACGTCCGGAAGACCTTCATCGAGCAGCTCAAGGACATTTACAAGGCCCTGATCTCGATCGGCAAGCAGCAGCAGCGCGATGCCGTGTGCCGCGACAATGCCTTGCGTACGCTCGACGCCACCGCCTCGGTGCACAAGCTCAATATCGCCCCGGGTGCGGGCAGTCTGGTGAGCCAATACGGTGAATTGCTGGCGGCCCTGAACACCGCCATGCTCGACACCCACACCAAGCGCGATTTCAGCGACGTGTTCGCCAAATACATTCACAACTGAAGCGTTGCTACGCTCGCCGTTGCGCCATTCAAGCAAGCGGCGCGACGGCGAGCAGTTCGAAATGCAGGGTGACGAATTCGAAGTCGTCATGCAAGTCCAGGTGCGGCAGGCAGCGGATATGCACTTCCCTGAATTCCTGCGCACTCGCAAACGTCTCGCCGCGCCAGACGTCTTCCGGAATCTCGCCGAAGCGGATCACGCGCACTTCCGTCGCGCGAATCGTGCAGCGTGGGCGTCCCTTCAGGTCAACTACGTCAATGATGTCGCCCGCCAGGTAGCCGCCGTCGCCAAGCTCGCCATACCCCTTGTGATAGTCCTCGACCGTATCGGCGGTGACGGTCTTGCGGCCAGCGATCACGTCGCGCACGAGGCTGTCGTCGTTTTCGTCGACGCCGTAGAAGGTCAGCTTTTTATGCCGCGTCATGGCATGACTTCCACAGTGTCCGAGACTGCCCGCTCCAGGTCTGCCAGCGAAGCCGGCTTGGTGAGATGCAAATCAAAACCCGCGCCGGCGGCGCGTTCCACATCCGTTTTTTGCCCGTAACCGGTCAGCGCCACCAGCCGCGGTGTCGCTCCGCTGCGGCGGATGGCGGCGGCCAGTGCATAACCATCCATGTCGGGCAGGCCGATGTCGAGGATCGCCACCGACGGCTGGAAGCGCGCGACGGTCTCCAGCGCGGCCGCGGCGCTGTGGGCGATGCGCACTTCGTGGCCGAAGTGTTCCAGCACCAGCGCGGTCGTCGCGGCGGCGTCGATATTGTCGTCCACGACCAGCACCCGCTTGCCCGCGCCATGCGTGGGCGCCTGGAGCTGCGGCGCCGGTGCCTGCGCGGCGGCCAGCGGCAGTTCGACCACGAAGCGGCTGCCGCTGCCCGGCCCCGCGCTGTGCGCCGTGACGCGCCCGCCATGCAGTTCGACGATCTTGCGCACGATGGCGAGACCCAGACCCAGGCCGCCCGTGCTGCGCGCCACCTGCTGCGGCGCCTGGTAGAAAGGCTCGAAGACGCGCGCCAGCAGCTCCGGGTCCATGCCGATGCCGCCGTCGGCCACTTCCAGGCGCGCCGTGGTCGCGTCGGCACGCAAGGTTACGCGCGTGGCGCCGTCACCGAAGCGCTCGGCGTTCGAGAGCAGGTTGTTCAGGACCTGGGCCAGCCGGCTTTCGTCGCCCTGGACCCAGACCGCGTCCGGTGTGCTGAGGGCGATTGGCGCACCGGGACGGCTGGTGGCTGCGTATCGCACCACGTCGGCCAGATTCAGGGCGCGCAGTTCGAACTGCATCTTGCCGGAGGTGATGCGCGAGACGTCGAGCAGGTCGTCCACCAGGCGTTTTAAATGATTCACCTGGCGCCGCATGATGGTGCGCTCGCGCAGGCTGGCGCCGTCGGCGCGCAGGTCCATCAGGTCGAGCGCGGCCACGATCGGGCTCAGGGGATTGCGCAGCTCGTGGCCGAGCACGGCCAGGAATTCGTCTTTCACCAGGCTGGCGCCGCGGCTGGCCGCCAGGGCTTCCTCGAGCGAGGCAAGCAGGCGCGAACGTTCCCGTTCATTGGCGGCGTGCTGGCTGGCCGCCGCTTCCAATGCGTCGCCCATCGAGTTAAGTTCGCGGATACGCGAAGGCGCAACCTGCACCGTGTCGCCCGCGCCGAGTGCGGCCGCCGCGTGCTGGAGGTTGGCGAAACTGCGCGCGATGCGGTTCGACAGCAGCGAGGCCAGCACGATGCAGGCCAGCAGCGACGCGCCCAGGCCCCAGGCATACTGGGCGATGCCCTTGAGCGAAGCAGCGCCGATGGCCGGTTTCGGCACGCCGACCACGACCGTCCAGCCATAGCGCGAAACGCGCGTGAAGACGCTGACCAGCTGTTCGCCCTCGAGGTTGACCGTGTCGCCCACGCCTTCGGGCGCCGTGCCGCGAATGAGCTGCGCCAGCGACGGGCCGGGCGGGCCGGCAACGCGCTTGTCGTGGTCCTTCGAGCGGGCCACGATGGAACCATGGGCGTCGATGATGGAGATGACGGAATCCGCCGGTACGCGCTGGCGCTTGAGGACGGCGCGGATGCGATCGGGTTCGATGACGGCCGTCAGCCCATACAGGCGCCCCGCCTCGTCGCGGATCGGCACGCGCACCGGGAATGCCACTTTCCCCTGCTGCCCGCGCATCACACGGCCGACCAGCGGGCGCTGCACGGCCAACAGCTGGCGCAGGCTTTCCGGATCGGTGATGTGGCCGGCCGGTGCATCGAAGGGCGTGGTGGTGCGAAAGAGGACCTTGCCGCCGGCGTCGGTCAGGACGATCGCCAGCCACTCGGGCTGGGCCGCCACCTGTTCGCGTGCGATCTCGTAGAAGGTGCGCAGGTCGCCCGCGCCGAGGGCCGGCGTGCGCGCCAGGCTGGCGAGGGTTGCGATGGCCCCGTCGAGCTCCGCATCGACAGCGCTCGACAGCGCGCGCGCCTGGTCGAGCATGGCGCGGTCCTGTTCGCGTTGCTGGTACTGGCTTGCCGTGTTCAGCGACCATAGCCCAAGCAAGGCCAGGGGCAGCAGCCCGATCGCGCTGAGCAGGATGAGCAGTCGACGCAGGGAGAGGGTAAAACCGGTGGACGACGGCATGGCGTGACTTTTTAGCAAAAAAGCATTATATGTTGAAATGACCTGCAGCCGGATGGCCTGCCGTCGCGAGGCTTTCTACCGGACCGAAAGAGCGCAATGAAAAAAACCATTCTCATCACCGGCGGTGGCCGCGGCATCGGCGCTGCCTGCGCGCTCCTGGCGGCCAAACAGGGGTACCGGGTCTGCATCAACTACCGCAGCGACGATGCGGCGGCGGCCGGCATCGTGCACGCCATCGAGAAAGCCGGCGGCGAAGCCCTGGCGGTCCGCGCCCACGTGGCCCACGAGGCCGACGTCGAGCGCCTGTTCGCGCAAGTCGACGCGCGCTTTGGCCGGCTCGATGCGCTCGTCAACAACGCCGGCGTGCTGGCGCTGCAGATGCGCGTGGCGCAGATGGACGCGGCGCGCATTGCACGCATCATGATGACGAATATCGTCGGCAGCTTCCTGTGTGCGCGCGAAGCGGTGCGGCGCATGTCGACCAGCCACGGCGAGGGCGGCGGCGCCATCGTCAACATCTCGTCGCGCGCGGCCGTCCTCGGCTCGCCGAACGAGTACGTCGACTACGCAGCCTCGAAAGCGGCGCTCGATGCGCTCACGATCGGGCTGTCGAATGAGGTGGCGGGCGAGGGCATCCGCGTCAATGGGGTGCGGCCGGGACTGATCCACACGCAGATGCATGCCGATGGCGGCGAGCCGGATGGAAGACGTTTGTTAGCGTCTGCTTTCGACCC
>JANNNC010000046.1:0-31951 GCA_031398335.1 Massilia sp. | reverse complement strand
CGGTCGCCCTCGACAAGGACGGCAACCCGAGCGCGCCGCTCGCCACGAAGCTCGCCGCCCTGGGCTTGCCTGACTTGACCATCGCCGACCGCGAACGCGCCCAGGACGGCAAGGCCGAGAGCTTCTGCTCCTCCTATACCGCACCAGGCAGCGCGCTGGCCGGCGGTCTGCAGGACGTCCTCAGCGAGACCGTCGCCAAGCTGCCGATCCCGAAACTCATGAGCTACCAGCGCCCCGACGGCGCCACCGTGCAGTTCGTGCGTCCGGTGCACCTGCTGCTGGCCCTGTTCGGCGAACAGGTGCTGCCGCTGACACTGCTGGGCCTGGACGCCGGCCGCCAGACCATGGGCCACCGCTTCCTGTCGCACGGCCAGTCGATCGCGGTCGACCATGCCGACAACTACGCCACCATCCTCGAGAACGAGGGCAAGGTGATTGCCGGTGCCGAAGCGCGCAAGGAAAGCATCCGCGCGCAGCTGCTCGAGAACGCCGGCGCCGACCAGGTCCTGATGCCCGAATCCCTGCTGGACGAAGTTGCGGCCCTGGTCGAATGGCCGGTCGTGTATGAATGCCGGTTCGAGGAAACCTTCCTCTCGGTGCCGCAGGAATGCCTGATCCTGACGATGCAGACGAACCAGAAGTATTTTGCGCTGACCGATGCCGAGGGCAAGCTGCGTTCGCGCTTCCTGATCGTCTCGAACATTGCAACCGACGACCCGCAGCACATCATCGGCGGCAACGAGCGCGTCGTGCGCCCGCGCCTGTCGGACGCCAAGTTCTTCTTCGAGCAGGACAAGAGGAAGACACTGGCATCGCGCCTGCCGATGCTGGCCAACGTGGTCTATCACAACAAGCTGGGCACGCAGCTTGACCGCACCGAGCGCGTCACGCGCCTGGCCGGCGCCATTGCTGCGCGCCTGGGCTATGACGTGGCGCTGGCCGAACGCGGCGCACGCCTGGCGAAAGCCGACCTGCTCACCGACATGGTCGGCGAATTCCCTGAGCTGCAAGGCATCATGGGCACGTATTACGCGCGCCATGACGGCGAGCCGGATGACGTGGCCCTGGCCGCGTCGGAGCACTACCAGCCGCGCTTTGCCGGCGACAAGCTGCCGTCGACAAACACCGGTCTCGTGGTGGCCCTGGCCGACAAGCTCGAAACCCTGGTCGGCATCTGGGCCATCGGCCTGCAGCCAACTGGCGAAAAAGATCCGTTCGCGCTGCGCCGCCACGCCCTGGGCGTGATGCGCATGCTGGTCGAGAAGCGCCTGCCGCTGGCAATCTCGGAGCTGCTGCAGGACGCCGCCGGCGTCTTCGCAGGCCAGGCCGCGTTCAAGGATCCGCGCGCGGAGGTTGGTGTCTTCATGCTGGATCGCCTGCGCGGCATGCTGCGCGAGCGCGGTTTCACCCCGAACGAAGTGGAAGCGGTGCTGGCCCAGAATCCGGACCGCGTCGACAACGTCGTTGGACGCCTGGAAGCGGTGCAGGCCTTCGCCGCACTGCCGGAGTCAAGCTCGCTGGCCGCCGCCAACAAGCGCATCACCAACATCCTGAAAAAGACCGACGCGGCGATCGGCACCGTCTCGCAGGCGCTGCTGCAGGAAGAGGCCGAGCGCAAGCTCGCCGACGCGATTGCACGCGTGCGCCCGCAAGTGGACGCGGCCTTTGCCGGCGGCGATTTCGCAGGCACCCTGAAAACGCTGGCCCAGCTGCGCGACGACGTCGACGCCTTCTTCAACGACGTGATGGTGATGGCCGAAGACGAGGCGCTGCGCAACAACCGCCTGGCCCTGCTGTCCTCGCTGCACGGCATGATGAACCGCGTCGCCGACATCTCCAAGCTGGCTGTGTAAGGGTCCACCATGAAGCTGATCATCCTCGACCGCGACGGGGTCATCAACCATGACTCGCCGGACTTCATCAAGAGCCCGGCCGAGTGGATTCCGATTCCCGGCTCGCTCGAGGCGATCGCACGCCTGAACCAGGCCGGCTACCTCGTCATCATCGAATCGAACCAGTCGGGCATCGCGCGCGAACTGTTCGACATGCCGACCCTGAACGCGATCCACCAGAAGATGCACAACGCCGCCCAGCAGGTCGGCGCCGACATCGACGCGGTGTTCTTCTGCCCGCATGCGGCTGCCGACAACTGCGACTGCAGGAAGCCCAAGGCCGGCATGTTCGAGGAAATCAGCAAGCGCTTCAAGGTCAGCCTGAAGGGCGTGCCGACGGTCGGCGACTCGCTGCGCGACCTGCAGGCCGGCTACGTCAAGGGCTGCCTGCCCAACCTGGTCCTGACCGGCAAGGGCGAGAAAACCCACGAGACCGGGGGTCTTCCGCCCGGCACCCAGGTCTATCCCGACCTGGCGGCGATGGTCACGGCCTTGCTGAAAGCCGTGCCCCGTCCCCAGTCCAACTAAACACCGAAGAGAGTCCTTCTTGCGTACCGTCGTCCCGTTCCTGCGTTCCCTGCTGTTTACCATCGTCATGGTGCTCGCCACCGTGGTCTGGGCCTGCGTCTGCTTCCTCGCCGCTCCCCTCCCGTACAACAAGCGCTTCTGGGTCACCTCGCGCTGGAACGTCTTCATCATCTGGTGCGCAAAGGTCATCTGCGGCATCCGCTACGAATTCAAGGGCTACGAGAATCTGCCGGACGCGCCGGCGATCGTGCTGTCGAAACACCAGTCAGCGTGGGAGACGATCTTCCTGCTGCCCAGCCTGACGCGTCCCCTGGTCTTCGTCTTCAAGAAGGAAATCCTCTACATCCCCTTCTTCGGCTGGGCAATGGCGCTGCTGCGCATGATCCCGATCGACCGCAAGGAAGGCAAGAACGCCTTCGCCCACGTGGTCCGCCACGGCAAGCGGCGCCTGGCCGACGGCCAGTGGATCATCATGTTCCCGGAGGGGACACGCATCCCTGTTGGAAAAAAGGGAAAGTACAAGAGCGGCGGTGCGCGCCTGGCTGTAGAAACCCACGCCGTGATCGTGCCGATCGCGCATAATTCAGGTGAGTGCTGGCCGAAGAATTCGTTCATCAAGCGGCCAGGACTCGTGACGGTCTCGATCGGCAAGCCGATCTCGCCTGACAACCACACTCCCGACAGTCTGATGCAAGAGGTCGAAAATTGGATAGAATCAGAAATGCGCGTCATTTCGCCCCACGTCTACACCGATGGCTGAACGAAGTTGGCGCCCTGATCGAAGCACCTCCGCAGCATGACATGACTTCCCCCACGGACACCGGCCCCCAACTCGATCTGTTCGGACAAGCGGCCAGCGCGCCGGACCCGTTTCACCGGGTCCTGAACCCGGCACCGACGCCGGCCGCAAGGCCGCTGCCGGTGCCGCCGCAGCCGCTGTTCAAGGCGCCGCCCGCGCCGCCCCGCATCAACCTTCCTTCGCCGCCACGCACGCCCGACGCCCCGCCCCTGCGCCGCATCGTGCTGGGCCACTACGCGGTCGACTACGAACTGAAACGCTCCACGCGGCGCTCGATCGGCTTCATGATCGACGACGACGGCCTGCACGTGACGGCGCCGCGGCGCGCCATCCTGCCCGACATCGACAACGCGATTCGCGCCAAGCAGCGCTGGATCCTGACCAAGCTGCACGAACGCGGCGAACGCCGCGCGAAACGCGCCGAGCGTGTGCCGCTGGTCTGGGAAGACGGCGCGCGCCTGCCCTACCTGGGCGGCGAGATCACCTTGCGCCTGCAGCCGGCGCCACGCAGCCACTGCGTGTTCGACGTCGAAACGCGCGAGCTGAATGTGGGCGTGACGGCGGGATTGTCGGCGTGGCAGATGAAGGAGCGGGTAAAACTGTGGTTCCACGCCGAAGCGAAGCGCCTGTTCACCGAGCGCCTCGATTTCTACGCGCCGCAACTGGGTGTGGAATACAGCGCGCTGACCCTGTCATCGGCCGGCACCCGCTGGGGCTCCTGCACGATCGGCGGCAGCATCCGCCTGAACTGGCGCCTGGTCCACTACGCGCTGCCGCTGCTCGATTATGTGGTGGTGCACGAACTGGCGCACCTGCGCGAAATGAACCACAGCCCGCGTTTCTGGGCGGTCGTGGGGTCGGTGTATGCGGATTACGATGGGGCGCGGCTGGAGTTGCGGCGCAGGTCGCACGAGATGCCGGTGTTGTTTACGGAGTGATTTTTTAGTTCGGCCGCGCGAGAGCCGGTTGAACGCCAGCACCTCGAAACGCAGGCCGTCAGGCTCGCATCAAACTACCTTAATACATTCTCCCGCCGCGCCTCCGCCAGCATGCGCATCGCGCCATGCTGCGCCTCGTTCAGGCAGCGAAACGGAATCGGCAGCGTCCCGCGTTTCAGGACCATCATGAAGCCGCGCGAATAGGTACGCACGGTCATCACGTCCGACCAGTTGATCAGGGTGACGCCGCCGCTGGTGCGCACGATGCCGTGCTGGTCGATGGTGAATTCGTAGGTGCGGCGGCCGCGTCCGAGCAGCACGAAATTGAGGGCCGCGCTGGCGGTGCTCTTGACACGCAAGTAGAGGCTGGCCGGCCAGCGGATGCGGCGGCGGCGGATCAGGAAGCCGCCGTGCTGCCACATGAAACCGATGTATTCGCGCAGCGAATAGCGTACGAAGAAATGCAGGTCGCCCAGTGCGCTGACCACCGCCGGCAAGGGCGGCGCGCTGGAAGCAGCGTAGTAACCGTCAATGGCGCCATCGGCTGTTGCGCCACCCGCCACCATGGCCACCGGCTTGCCGCTGCCGCCCGGTCCTGGGTGATTTAATGACGACATGCGCATCCCCTTTTTCTGCCGAACTCAAAAAAACAATGGTAACAAAACCTACTCGAATTCTTGTTGCAGGAGTTCAACAGTGCGCAGGGTCGCGCCACGGTGACGGCTTGCAAATTCGGCCGCTTTACTCCCCATTTGCGTGCGCGCATGCGCGTCGCATGACAAGCGTACGGCCTGCGCCAGCAAGGCGTCCGCACTGGGTGCACGCAAGGCCGCGCCGGCCGCGACCGCTTCCTCGGTCGCATCGAGGAAATTGAAGGTGTGCTCGCCCACGAGCACCGGCTTGCCCAGCGCGCAGGCCTCGATCAGGTTCTGGCCGCCGAGCGGCAGCAGGCTGCCGCCGATGAAGGCGCAGTCGCAGGCCGCGTAATAGGCGAACATCTCGCCCATCGAGTCGCCGAGCAGGACGTCGGCGCCGACGGCATCGTCGTTCATTTGCGAACGCCGCTGGACCGACAGGCCGCGTGCACGCACCAGCTGCTCAACTTCGCCGAAGCGCTGCGGATGGCGCGGCACGATCGCCAGCAGCATGCCGGCCGGGCGCTCCGGCAGGCGCAGGTAGGCGTCGAGGATCAGCGCCTCTTCCCCTTCGCGCGTGCTGGCGCACAGCAGCACCAGGCGGTCGGGGAAGCGCGCGCGCAGCCAGGCGCCGGTGTCTAGGGCGGCCTGCGGCGGTACGACGTCGAACTTGATGCTGCCGGTGATCGCCACCTTGGGCGCGCCCAGCGAACGGATGCGCGCGGCGTCCGCCTCGGTCTGTGCGGCCACGGTCGTGATCGCGCGCGCCGCGCCCGACATCAGGTTGCCGAACTTCTGGCCGCGGCGCAGCGACCGCTCGGACAGGCGCGCATTCACCAGCGCCACCGGTACCTTTTGCTGCGCGCAGCCGGCGATCAGGTTCGGCCAGACTTCGGTCTCCATCAGGATGCAGATGCGCGGCGCGAAGTGGCGCAGGAAGCGGCCCACCATGACGCCGGTGTCGTAAGGCAGATACGACTGGATCACGCGCTCGCCGTGGTGCGCGAACAGTGCGCGGCCGGTGGCGCGTCCGGTCGGCGTCATGTGGGTCAGCAGGACGCGGCTGTCCGGCCACCTGGCCAGCAGCGCCTCGACCAGCGGTTCGGCGGCGCGCGTCTCGCCCACCGAGACTGCATGCACCATAAAGGTGCGTTTTACCGGGAGCGGCGCGCCATACATGCCGAGGCGCTCGGCCAGGTGGGCACGGTACCCCGGCTCCTTGCGGCCGCGCCACCACAGGCGCATGAGTACCAGCGGCAGCGCCAGCCACCACAGGAAGGAATACAGCGGGCGGTTCATCGGGCGTCCAGCAGGCGGCGCGCGGCGGCGATCACATCGTCGGCCGACGGCGGCGCGCCCTTGTCGCCCAGGTTGACGACGCGCGGCGACCAGTTGCCCTCGGTCTTCCATTTCGGCGAGTCGGCATAGATCTCCACCGTCGGCGTGTAAAAGGCGGCGGCGATGTGGGTCAGGCCCGTATCGACGCCGATGGCCAGCGCAGCCTGCTGCGCCAGCGTCACCGCATCCATCATCGACAGTTTCGGCAGCACGCGCGCGTTCGGCAGCTGCGCGGCCAGCGTTTCCGCCTCGCGCTTTTCTCCCTCCGAACCCCAGGGCAGCAGCACCGGCATCGGCGCCAGTGCGCGGCCGGTGGCGATCCAGTGTTCCGGCGCCCACTTCTTGGCGTCGCGCGCGGTACCGTGGAAGAAGACGGCATACGGCTCCGGCGGCAGCCAGCCGGGGCGTTGCGCAGAATTGGGCGGCGGCAGGCCGAAGTCGGGCGCCGTGTCGACCGCATAGCCAAGCGCGGCGCCGGCCACCAGGCGTCCGCGCGCCACCGCATGGGTACGCGGATCGAGCGGGATGCTCTCGGTATGGAACAGGCGCGAGATGCCTTCGTAGCCGGAACCCTCGCTGCCGTTGGCCAGCCCCACCTTGCGCCCGCCGCGCCGGGTGCGCGCGGCGCCCATGACGATCCCGGTTTTCAGCAGGCCCTGGGTGTCGAACACGAGGTCGTATTCTTCTTCGCGCAGCGTGCGCAAGAACGCCTTGATCTCGGCGCGCACGGCCGGATTACGCAAGCCCTTGCGCCAGCGCCGCAAGGCGAAGGGGATAATCTTGCGCACGTGCGGGTTCAGGCGCACGAGGCTGACATAGCCCTCTTCCACCACCCAGTCGATCGTCGCCTCGGGATGGTGGCGCAGGATGTCGGCCACCATCGGCAGGTTGTGCAGGACGTCGCCCAGGGACGACACCCGCACCAGCAGGATCTTCACTTCGATCCCGCTTCAGAACGGCAGCTTGGCGTCCGGCTTGGCGGCCAGGATCACGCTGCGGAACTCGTCCTGGATGCGCGCCAGCGCTTCCGGTGTTTCGCCCTCGAAGCGCAGCACCACGACCGGGGTCGTGTTCGACGAACGCGCCAGGCCGAAGCCGTCCGGGTACTCGACGCGCAGGCCGTCGATGTCGTTGATCTTCTCGAAGGTCGGGAAAGTAGCGTCGGTGCGCAGCTTCTCGATCAGGGCGACGTTCTCGCCCTCGTTCAGGTGCAGGTGCAGTTCCGGCGTGCTGATCGCCATCGGCAGCGCGTTCAGCAATGCCGAAGGATCGTCCGTCCTGGTCAGCAGTTCGAGCATGCGCGCGCCCGAATACAGGCCGTCGTCGAAACCGTACCAGCGGTCCTTGAAGAAGATGTGGCCGCTCATTTCGCCGCCCAGCGGGGAACCCGTCTCGCGCAGCTTGGCTTTCACCAGCGAGTGGCCGGTCTTGTACATCAGCGGACGCCCGCCGTGCTGCTCGATCCACGGACCGAGGTGGCGCGTGCACTTGACGTCGTACAGGATTTCGGCGCCCGGATTGCGTTCGAGGACGTCGGCCGCGAACAGCATCATCTGGCGGTCCGGATAAATGATATGGCCATCCTTGGTAACGATGCCGAGGCGGTCGCCGTCGCCGTCGAAGGCCAGGCCGATCTCGGCGTCGCTCGACTGCAGCGCGCGGATCAGGTCCTGCAGGTTTTCCGGGTGCGCCGGGTCCGGGTGGTGATTCGGGAAGGTGCCGTCGACTTCGCAGAACAGCTCCACGACTTCACAACCCATGCCGCGGTACAGGTCGCCCGCGAAGGCGCCGGCCACGCCGTTGCCGCAGTCGACCGCGATCTTGATCGGGCGCGCCACCTTGACGTCCTTGACAATGCGCTCGAGGTAGGCGGCGCGGATGTCGTGGGTGCTGTAGCCGCCCTGTTCGGCCGCGCTGCTGCCGTCGTGCGCGACGATGCGCTCGTACAGTGCGGTAATCGCCTCGCCATGGATTGCTTCGCCGGCCAGCACCATCTTGAAGCCGTTGTAGTCCGGCGGGTTGTGGCTGCCGGTGACCATGATGCCCGAGCGCGTGCCGTCCAATACGTTGGTGGCGAAATAAACCATGGGCGTGGCGACCATGCCGAGGTCGACGACGTCGACGCCGGCGGCCTGCAGGCCTTCTGCCAGCGCGGCCGTCAATTCCGGGCCGGACAGGCGGCCATCGCGGCCGATCACGACGCTGCGCTCTCCCTTGGCCAATGCTGCCTGGCCGAAGGCCTGGCCGATGCTCCGCGCCACGCCGGCGTCGAGCGTGCTGTCGATCACGCCGCGAATGTCATAAGCTTTGAAAATCGTTTTTGAGAGAGCAACCATGTTCTACCTTGATAAGTCGGGCGCCGTCATGCACGGCCCGGTCCGTCGATACGGAGGGCGGCCGACGCCAATGATGAGAGGATGACAAAACAGGGGGTATTGTAGCGGCAAGCGCGGCCATCGGGTAATCCGGATGGCCGGCTGGAGTGCGTTACCGGCGAGCGCCGGCAAGCGGAAATCCTATAAACCAGTCGTGCAATTGCTTCTGCGGGTTTTCTAACGCTGAATAGCCTTCAGCGTAACCGGGCCTCGAGAAACCGTAGCGAGCGGAAGAAATGTTGGCCGGGGAGCGGAGCTGTACGAGTAGTAAAGCGAGCACCACAGGGCCAGGCGCCCCCGCCACAGTTCGACGCGCAGTAGGTTTATCGAGGTCCTGATCACACGCGCAGTTTGTCCAGGGACTTACCGCCTTCGACCCATTCCTTGACCCATTTAGGCTGGCGGCCGCGGCCGGTCCACTGCTGCGACGAATTGTCGGGATGGCGATAACGCACTGCGACCGAACCGGTTTTGGTACCACGCGCCGGCGTGTTGATCAGGTCTTTCAGCGGTACGCCTACCTTTTGAGCGATTGCCAGGATTTGCTCGCGTGCTTGCTGCACTTCCTGATGCTCGCGCTGTTTCATTTCCTGCTTGATTTGCTCTTGCAGGTTGCGCAAATCGCCAACCGACATATTTGACAGATCCATCATCGTTCCTCGAAAGTTGGGTTAATCCAATTCAGGTGAATTCTCACCAAATGTCGCAATATACTACATTGGCAATTTATTGCCAGTCCTTCTTGCGCCAAATCAGCCATCTTGGAGACTTGAATCGAACAATACGCGCATACAACCACAGGTAGCTGATCACGAACAATAAACAGAATATTATCAAGACGATTGTATTTTGCCAGAACAATGTGGCAGGGATGACAGCCATGAGTGAAAATAACCACAAATAAGGAGACGTGCGCGCATTTCGCTGGAGCAGCGCACGCGCCTCCCTTTTACCGACAGTCCATCTGACAATACGCCTGAAAATAAGGCTATGCAAGTGAATACCGTCGGGTACCGCGGGCGATTTTCCACGTACAAACATGCGGCGGTATGCAGAGAAAATCGTTTCGAATGCAGGATAAATGAGCAGTAATGCCGCATACCAGGTCGACACTTCCGGGTTGCGCATTACCAGCAACAGCGCCAGTTCGCCGAGCATGAATCCGATGAAATAGGCGCCGCCGTCGCCGAGGAATATCAGGCCCACCGGGTAATTCCAGATCAGGAAGCCGGCGGTTGCACCGGCCACCATCAGCGCGGTAATCAGGATGAACATGTCGTCCACCTGCAAGGCCACATAGGCCAATGACAGCAGCATGCAGATGGTGACCATGCTCGCCAGGCCATTGAAGCCGTCGATGATATTCACGGCGTTGGCAATCCCGGCGACCGCCAATACCGTCAAGGGCAGCGCGACCCAGCCGGCAGCAAGGATCACCATGCCGAACGGCAGATCGATGCGCTCGATTTTTGCGTCGAGCAACAGATAGGCGAGCATGGCGCCCGCCATGGTCAGGAACAGCCTGCGGGAAGGGCGCACCGCCCCCGTATAGTCCTCGAGCACGCCCCCGATGAAGGCGACAAAGGCGCACAGCAGCAAGAGCGGCAATAATTCCAGCAGCACCGGCTGGCGCCCGATCGAGATCCCGGCGACGAGCACCACCGAGAGATAGATCGGCAGCCCGCCGATGCGGGCCACCAGATGCGTGTGGGCGCGCTGTACGCCCTTGAAGTCGCTGTCGAGTGCAGGGCCGTGCAGTTTCGCCTGCTTGATCACGAGCAGGGTCAGCAGGGCCGAACAGACGAAGCTGACAAAGAATGAAAACATGGATGTCCCGCGGTTCCACGGCTCGACGGGCGGCCGCCCCAGGCGCACTGCGGCAGCGGTGGAGGGTGCACGTCATGGTGCTTGCAAAGAGATTAATTCTATTCTAACCGGATAAGCGCCCTCATCACGGGCACGCCAGTTTACCGTGTCTACAGTGTCGGAAATTACGCCAGATCGCGTCGACAGCGTGTCGAAAATGCGATTCGCCCGCATCGCGCGCTTGCCGGCGGCCCTCACTCGCGCGTCTGCACTTCCAGACAAACGCAGCCGGCGCGCAACATACCGCTTCTGTGCATGCATTTGAATGCACACGCATGCAATAATTGAAACCGCGACCGCGCATAACTGCGCGCGCGGGATCGCCCGCGCCTTCCTGCGCGCCGCACCGATATAGCCCATCCGGAAACACCATTTCTTCCAACGCCACGTACAAGCGCGGCGTTTTCACGATCGCACTACCCATCAGCCGGCCTGGATTCACCGCGCCGACACATCAGCCTGCTTAATACCGGTGATTTCGCGTTGGCCGCGGCGCCAACGATGGGCCGGCCGTAATATCGCGCGCCTGCCATCGCGGAAATCCGCACTGGATAATGCCCGTGCAATCGCGATCGTCCGCGTTGCCAGGCAATTGCTGCACCCTGTTCGGCCCAGATAATCCGGTCCCCGTGGAATCCGGCCCGGATGGACGTGCTCGGCGGATAATGGATGCATGCACGGGCAGCCGGCACCGAACAACGCTGCCCGCCCAAATCATTTAGTATGCCCTGCACAGTAAAATATTCGCACAGCTGCGTTGGCGGCATCACCGAACAAGAACACACACATGAAAACCTATGTCATCGGCGACTTGCAGGGTTGCGCCCACGAGGCCGAAGCCCTGCTCGGGGAAATCGCCCTGAACGCCGGCGCCGATTCCCATGCGCGTATCCTGTTTGTCGGCGACCTGATTAACCGCGGCCCGGAATCGCTGCTGGCGCTGCGGCGCATGAAGGCCCTGGCGGAAACCAGTGGCGGCCGGGTCGAAGCACTGCTCGGCAACCATGATTTGCATTTGCTGGCGGTTGCTGCCGGCGCACAACGCGCCAGCAAATCCGACACCCTCGACGAGATCCTGGCCGCGCCCGACCGCGACGAACTGCTGGCCTGGCTGCGCGGCCGGCCGCTGGCGATGTTCGTCGACGCCCACCTGCTGGTGCATGCCGGCGTGGCGCCGCAATGGGACGCCGCGCAGACGATGGCGCTGGCGGGGGAAGTCGAGGAAGTGCTGCGCGGCGATGGCTGGATCGATTTCCTGGCCCAGATGTACGGCAACCAGCCCGACCGCTGGGACGACCGTCTGGAAGGCATGGAGCGCCTGCGCTGCATCGTCAATGCGCTGACGCGCATGCGCCTGTGCCTGCCCGACGGGACGATGGATTTCGCGCACAAGGAAAGCGAGAGCGGGCCGATCGGCTCGGGGCTGCTGCCCTGGTTCGACCTGCCGGGACGGCGCACGATGGATGTGACGGTGGTGTTCGGCCACTGGTCGGCGCTGGGCCTGATCCTGCGCCCGAACCTGGTGGGCCTCGACAGCGGCTGCGTCTGGGGCGGCAAGCTGACCGCGGTCTGCCTCGACGACCGCGGCTTACTGCAGATCGACTGTCCGGAATACCGGCCGCATGCCGGCAAGCCGTGAATTTAAGGCGTTAGCACTGGCGTAGCCGCAGCTGGCGCCAGGGCCGCCTGGATCGCGTCATGCGCCGCCTGCGCCAGTTCCCTGCGGTGCGCACCGGCGCCGGCCAGGGGCGCCAGGCAGCTCAGGCGCGCCCGTACCGGCGTGCCCTTCAAAATGGTGACGATGCTCTCGGCGAAACTCACGTCGCCCGTGTAGTCGACGCTGCGATGCCAGTTGCCGGTCGCGTCGAGATACGCCACGGCGCAGGGCTGCACCGGCACCCGCGCATCGACCGCCGCCTCGAACAGGTTGGCGTGGAAGGGCAGCACGCTGCCCTGCCGGGCGACGGTCCCTTCCGGGAAGAAGGCGACGCGCTCGCCCTGCCCCAGCACCAGCACCAGGCCCTTGAAGATATGGCGCAGCTCGCGCCGGTTGCCGCGCGCAATGAACACGGTACCGGCGGCGCCGGCCAGCCAGCCGAGCACCGGCCAGGCGCGGATCTCGGCCTTGGCCACGAACCGGCAGGGGTGCAGCGAATTGATGACGAAGATGTCGAGCCAGGAGATGTGGTTCGACACGAACAGCGCGTGCTCGAGCGCCGCGATGCCGGGCGCCTCTTCGACGCGCACGTTGCAGATGGCCAGCAGCCGGCGCGACCAGCGCCGCGTGGCGGCGTCGCGCAGGCCGCGCCTGGCCCACGGGAAAACGAGGGCGCAAGTCGCCAGGCCGGCAAGCAGGTGGACGATCAGGCGCGCAAGGCGCCAGGCGAGGCGAAGTCGGATCATGGTCAGAAAGAGAAGCAGGGCCGCAGCCCCGCATAGCGATCAGCGCTGGTAGGCGACGCGCCCGCCGACGACCGTGGCTTTCACCTGGCCCGTCAGTTCGTAGCCGAGGAAAGGCGTGTGCTTGCCCTGGCTGGCCAGGGCCGCGCCGTTCACCAGCCAGCGTACGTTCGGATCGAACAGCACGATGTCGGCCGCCGCGCCCACGCCCAGCTGGCCGGCAGGCAGGCCGGCGGTACGCGCCGCGTCGGCCGTGACCTTGGCCAGCGCAAGCGGCAAGGCGTCCATGCCGCGCTGATCCTCAACCCATTTCAGCATCAAGGACAGCAGCAGTTCCAGGCCGGTGGCGCCAGGCGAGGCTTCGCCGAAGGGCAGCAGCTTCTCGTCGTCGTCGACCGGGGTGTGGTCCGAGCAGACGGCGTCGATCGTGCCGTCGTGCAGGCTGGCGGTGATCGCGTCGCGGTCGCGCCCGCTGCGCAGGGGCGGCGTCAGGCGCGCGTTGGAGTCGAAGAAGCCGATGTCGGCGTCGGTCATGTGCAGGTGGTGCACGCCGACGTCGCAGGTGACGGGCAAGCCTTCCTTTTTCGCAGCGCGCACCAGGTCGAGGCCGGCGGCCGAGGAGATGCGGCACAGGTGGACCCGGGCGCCGGTCGAGCGCACCAGCTCGAAGATCGTGTGCAGGGCGATGGTCTCTGCCATCACCGGCACGCCGGACAGGCCCAGACGCGAGGCCAGCGGGCCGCTGTGGGCCACGCCGCCGCGGCCGATGTGCGGGTCCTGCGGACGCAGCCAGACCGTGTAGCCGAAGGTTTTCGCATACTGCAGCGCGCGCAGCAGGACGTTGGTATCCAGGATCGGCACCTCGGCCTGGGCGAAGCCGATGCAGCCGGCTTCGGTCAGTTCGGCCATCTCGGTGAGCGCCGCGCCTTTCAAACCCATGGTCAATGCGCCCAGCGGGTGCACGTGGGCCAGGTCGAGGTTGCGTGCGCGGTGCTTCAGCATCTCGACCAGGCCTGGCTCGTCGAGCACCGGGTCGGTGTCGGGCGGGCATACCAGCGTGGTCACGCCGCCCTGCACCGCCGCGCGCATTTCGGACTCCAGCGTCGCCTTGTATTCGTAGCCCGGCTCGCGCAGGCGCGCCGAGAGGTCGACCAGGCCGGGCGCAACGACCAGGCCAGTGGCGTCCAGGCTGGTGTCGGCGACGAAGCCGACAGGAGCGGCGCCGATCGCCTGAATCTTGCCGTCCGCGATGAACAGGTCGGTGACCCCATCGATGCCGTTTGCCGGGTCGATCAGACGCCCGTTCTTGATATGTAGTTTCATCCGTGGGTTCCCGCCAAAATACTCATCACTGCCATGCGCACCGCGATACCGAAGGTTACCTGCGGCAGGATCACGGCCTGCTTGCCGTCGGCCACTGCCGAGTCGATCTCGACGCCGCGGTTCATCGGCCCCGGGTGCATCACGATCGCGTCCGGTTTGGCCAGCGCCAGGCGCTCGGGCGTCAGGCCATAGCTCTTGAAATACTCCTGGGCCGAAGGCAGCAGCGCGCCCGACATGCGCTCGTTCTGCAGGCGCAGCATGATGATGACGTCGACGTCCTTCAAGCCTTCGTCCATGTTGTTGAACACGCGTACGCCCATGTGTTCCAGGCCGCTCGGCAGCAGCGTCTGCGGGCCGATCGCGCGCACTTCCGGCACGCCCAGGGTCGTGAGCGCATGGATGTCCGAACGCGCCACGCGGCTGTGCAGGATGTCGCCGACGATGGCCACGCGCAGGTTGGTGAAATCCTGCTTGTAGTGGCGGATCGTGTACATGTCGAGCAGGCCCTGGGTCGGGTGCGCATGGCGCCCGTCGCCGGCGTTGACGACGTGGATCTCCTTGCGGCCGCTGTCGTTCAGGTGCTTGGCGATCAGGTAAGGCGCGCCCGACTGCGCATGGCGCACCACGAACATGTCGGCATGCATGGCCGCCAGGTTGTCGATGGTGTCGAGCAACGATTCGCCCTTGGTGGTCGAGGAAGCCTGGATGTTCAGGTTGATGACGTCGGCCGACAGGCGTTTCGAGGCGATCTCGAAGGTAGTGCGGGTGCGCGTGCTGTTTTCGAAAAACAGGTTGAACACGCTTTTACCGCGCATCAGCGGCACCTTTTTCACTTCGCGGTCGGAGATGCCGACGAAACTCTGCGCGGTGTCGAGGATGTGGTTGACGATCGCCTTGGGCAGGCCTTCGATGGTGAGCAAATGCTGCAGCTCGCCGTTCTTGTTCAGTTGCGGATTACGCATTGTCTTTTTCGATCCTGAGCGAGAGTTGGCCGTTTTCATTGCGCGTAAGCGACAGCAGCTGGCGCTCTTCGAGCGTGGTTGTCACGCCGACGTAATCCGGCGCCACGGGCAGTTCGCGTCCGCCGCGGTCGGCCAGGGCGGCGAGCTTGATGCAGGCCGGGCGGCCGTAGTCGAACAGCACGTTGATCGCGGCGCGCGTGGTGCGGCCCGTGTAGAGCACGTCGTCGACCAGCAGGATGGTGGCGCCGTCGACGTTGAAGCCGATCTGAGTCGGCTTCACGTCCGGATGCAGGCCCTTCCTGGCGTAGTCGTCGCGGTAGAACGAGACGTCGATGAAGCCGAGGCGCGCTTTCAGGTCGAGGTCGGCGGCGAGCCGCTCGGCCAGCCAGGCGCCGCCAGAGTGGATGCCGACGATGGCGGCATCGGGCACGCTGACCAGGCCGGCGCGCACCTGTCCGAGCAGGGCACGGTAGAGCGCCTCGGCATCGAAGTCTTGATTAGTTGTTGGCATGATCGTCAAAGTACTGTTGCAAAATGATGGCGGCGGCCTTGGCGTCGATGATCTCGCCGCGCTTGGCGGGAATCACGACGGACGAGTAGCGCTCGTCGACCAGGTCGACCGGGAGATCGAAGCGTCCATGAAGCTGGTTGGCGAAGCGGCGCGCGCGCAAGGTCATGTCGTGCTCGGCGCCGTCCGGATGACGCGGCTCGCCGACGACCAGGCGCGCCGGGCGCCATTCGTCGATCAGCTTGCCGATGGTGGTAAAACGGGTGGCGTTGTCGATGGCGCTCACGACCGCGAGCGGCTGGGCCTGGCCTGTCAGTGTATTGCCCATCGCGATGCCGATCCGCTTGATGCCGAAGTCGAACCCGAAAACAATATCAACCATCAATATCGACTAACTTCATGCATGGCCGGCCTCTGAGGCGAGCATCATCGGGTCGATGCCCAGCAGTTTGATGGCGGCGTTGTAGCGTTCCTCGATCGGCAGGTCGAACAGCACGTGCGCATCGGCGCCCACGGTGAGCCAGCCGTTGCGCGAGATTTCTTCTTCCAGCTGGCCCGGGCTCCAGCCGGCGTAGCCGATCGAGACCAGCATGCGCGCCGGGCCAGCGCCGCTGGCAACCGCCTCGAGCACGTCGATCGAGGTCGTGAAGGCGACTTCGTCGGTGACGTTCAGCGAAGACGAATAGCGCCCGCCCGGGCTGTGCAGCACGAAGCCGCGGTCGTCCTGGACCGGGCCGCCGAACATGATCGGCTCGTCGACGACGTTCGCACGCAAGCCCTCGGCCACTTTCAGGTCGATGCGGTCGAACAGCACTTCCATCGTCATGTCGGTCGGCTTGTTGATGACGACCCCGAGCACGCCCTTTTCGTTGTGCTCGCAGACGTAGACCACCGCCCCGCCGAAGATCGGATCTTCCATGGAAGGCATGGCGATAAGGAAATGATTGGCCAAATCTAAGCCTGATGGTGCCGGACCGATATTGCCGAGTGTTTCGCCTCCTTGCGGCAGGCCGGCCATGGGCAGAGTGGTGCCGATTTTGCTTTTCTTCATACGCTGACTCTCTGTTGGCTCGCTCTCTGGGAGAACCTCGATCGACCGGCCGCGCGTCCGATGCTGCACTCGCCGCGGTTTCCCGAAGCCCCTCTGTTTAACCACTAGTATCCAGACTACAACATTAGGCTTTTCGATAGTTTACACTGAAACGCGCGAGCGGCCATTCGAAGCGCCGTCGCGCGCGCGATTAGCAACGTCATTACGTAGTGCAACTGTTCGATCCTGGCCCGTAAAATGGGCTTCCCTGTTGACTGAAAACACGATGATTCCAAAAAGCAAATCCGTCGTCTGGTTCCGGCGCGACCTGCGCGTCTTCGACCACGCCGCCCTGCACCATGCGCTGCGCGATGCCGTGCATGATGGCCGCAGCGTCCATTGCGTCTTCGTCTTCGACACCGCGATCCTGGCCGAGCTCCCGCGCGATGACCGCCGGGTGCGCTTCATCCACGCCAGCCTGCGTGAGCTGGACGACGAATTGCGCAAACTCGGCGGCGGCCTGATCGTGCGCCACGGCGCGGCGCGCGACGTCATCCCGCACCTGGCCGCCGAACTCGGCGCGGCGACCGTGTACGTCAACGAGGATTACGAGCCGGACGCGATCGCCCGCGACGCGCAAGTGGCCGCGGCCCTGGTGCTTGAAGGCCGCGCCCTGCTGCGTTTCAAGGACCAGGTCATCTTCGGGAAAAGCGAAGTGCTGACCCTGAACGGCGGCGTCTATGGCGTGTTCACCCCGTATAAGAATGCCTGGCTCAAGCGGCTCAATGCCCAGCCCGAGGCCGCCGCGCCCTGGATGATCGAACCGTATGCGGCCGGCTTCGCCCCGGTGTCCGAGATGCCGCTGCCCAGCCTGGCCGCACTCGGTTTCGACGACGGTCCCCTGCCCGCGCCACCCGGCATGTCCGGCGCCACCGGCTTGTTCGAGGATTTTTTGCCGCGCCTGGCCGACTACGGCACCGCGCGCGATTTCCCCCAGCTGGACGCGACCTCGCGCCTGTCGATCCACCTGCGCTTCGGCACTACCTCGGTACGCCACCTGGTGCGCACGCTGCGCCAGATGATGGCCAATGGCGCCGGCGGGACAGGCGCGCCGGTGTGGCTGTCGGAACTGGTCTGGCGCGATTTCTACGCCATGATCCTGTTCCACCATCCGCACATCGCGCGCCAGTCGTTCAAGCCGGCCTTCGATGCGCTTGCGTGGGAAACAGGCGTTGAGGCCGACGCGCTGTTCGCGGCCTGGTGCGAAGGCCGCACCGGCTATCCGCTGGTCGACGCGGCGATGGCGCAGCTGAACACGACCGGCTTCATGCACAACCGGCTGCGCATGGTGACCGCCAGTTTCTTGGTAAAAGATCTGGGCATCGACTGGCGCTGGGGCGAACGCTATTTCGCGCGCCGGCTGAACGATTACGACATGGCCTCGAACGTCGGCGGCTGGCAGTGGGCGGCGTCGACCGGGTGCGATGCGCAGCCGTGGTTCCGGATTTTTAACCCGACCACGCAGTCGCAGCGGTTCGACAAGCAGGGGGCGTTCATCCGCCAGTATCTGCCGCAATTGGCGAAGCTCGATGCGCGGGATATTCATGCGCCGTGGCTGGTGCCGGCGGCGGAGTTGAAGGCGTGCGGGGTCGTGCTGGGGGAGAATTATCCGGCGCCGGTGGTAGATCATGCGCAGGCGCGGCAGAAGACATTGGAACGGTTTGCGGTAGTGAAGGCAGCACAGCCGGACAACAATTAGCAGGACGTAGCGTGGGCGGGTTTCCCGCCCACGCGTTCAAGCGCCATTAACACATTCGCGATATTTCAAGCACCAGTTGAACGCTTGGACGGGGGACCCGTCCACCCTACGGTGCCTGCACCTCCGGCATCTCGCGATTCAACAAGCCCGCAATCGCCCCCAACAACACCGGCTCCTGGAACGGCTTGCCGAAATACGCATTCACGCCCAGCCCCAGCGCGACATTGCGATGTTTGTCCGCCGTGCGCGAGGTGATCATGATGACCGGCAGCGCAGCCGTGGCGGCATCGTTGCGCACATGGCGCACGAGGTCGAAACCGTCCATGCGCGGCATCTCGATATCGACCAGCATCAGGTCGGGCCGCACTTCCGGCAGCTGTTCCAGCGCGTCGACGCCATCCTTGGCCAGCGCCACGCGATAGCCCTCGCGCTCGAGCAGGCGCTGGGTGACGCGGCGCACGGTCAGCGAATCGTCGACCACCATCACGGTGGGCCGATGCGCCGGCAGCGCCGGGACATCGGCCGTCATCGTGACTGTGCCGGCATTGCGGCCCAGCGCCAGGGGATTGAGGATCAGGACGATGTCGCCGGTACCCAGCACGGTGGCGCCGGCAATGCCCGGCACGCGCGCCAGCTGCGGCCCCAGGTTCTTGATCACCACCTCGCGGTTGCCCAGCACGTCGTCGACCTGCAGCGCGATGCGCTCGTCCGCGCTGTGCAGTACCAGCACCGGCCGCGAACGCAGGCCGGGTTCGAAGCGCTCCCCTTCTCCCAGCAGCGCCGGCAGGTAGTGGAAGGCCAGCAGGCGCCCGCCCGCCTCCAGCGTGCCGGCCAGCGCCGCCGCGGCCAGTTCCGGCTCGCGCACCTGCACCACCTGCTCGACCAGGGTCGAGGGCAGCGCATACGTTTTGCCCGCGCTGGCGACCAGCACCACCTGCGTGACGGCGAGCGTCAGCGGCAGGCGGATCGTGAAACGCGCGCCCTGGCCGGGCGTGGAAGAAATCGCCACGCGTCCACCCAGTGCCTGCGCCTCGGAGCGTACCACGTCCATGCCGACGCCTCGCCCGGCGAGCTCGGTGAGCGCGTCGGCGGTGGAAAAGCCCGGCGCGAAAATCAATTCGGCCGCCTGCTCGTCGGTAATCTCCGCATCCTGGGCGATCAAGCCCAGCGCGCGGGCCTTGGCGCGGATCCGTTCCAGGTCGAGGCCGGCGCCGTCGTCGCTGAACTGCAGCACGACCTCATTGCCGACCTGGCTCACCTGCACCAGGAGTTCTCCGGTCTCCGGTTTGCCCGCTTCAGTACGCGCCGCGCGCGGCTCGATGCCGTGCACGATGGCGTTGCGCAGCAGGTGTTCGAAAGGCGCGGCCATCTGTTCCAGCACGCTGCGGTCGATTTCCACCGCGCCGCCGCGCACGTCGAGGTTCACGCGCTTGTCGGTCTCCTTGGCCGTCTGGCGCGCTACCCGGAACAGGCGTTCGGACAGGCTGGCGAAGGGCACCATGCGCACCCGCATCAGGTCGCGCTGCAGGTCGCGCGTCATGCGCGACTGGGCGGCGAGTTCTTCCCCGGCGCCGTCGACCGTGCGCGAGAGCGACTCGTGGAAGGAGGCGACGTCGTTGACGCTCTCGGCCATCATGCGCGTCAGTTCCTGCAGGCGTGTAAAGCGGTCGAATTCGAGCGGATCGAATTCGCGCTCGCCGGCGATCGACATGCGCGAGGCGATCTGCGATTCGGCCTGCATCTCGACTTCGCGCAGCTGGCGCCGCAAGCGGGCCAGGTTGTCCGAGAAGTCGGACAATGCGCCTTTCATCACGCCCATCTGGTTTTCCAGTTTCGAGCGCGTGATCGAGACTTCGCCCGCTTGCGTCACCAGGCGATCGAGGATGTCGGCGCGCACCCGCACCAGCGGCGTACGCGCTTCCAGCGGCGCCAGCGGCTCGGCAACCGGCGCCGCCTGGCTCGCCGGCGCCTCGGATTCCAGCGCCTGCGCCGGCTGCACCAGCTGTTCGAACAGCGCCAGCGCCGTGTCGTAGTTGGCCATCAGCTCATCGAAAGCGGCGGGCGCCGTGGTCCCGGCGTGCACCATGTTCTCGACCTGCGTTTCCAGTTCGTGCGTATGCTGGCCGATGCGCATCGCGCCCGCCATGCGCGCGCTGCCTTTCACGGTGTGCAGCGTGCGCAACAAACCCTGGGCGGGCGCCGGATCGAGCGGATTGTGCTGCCACTGGCGCAGGCCGTTGCCGATCTGCGGCAGCAGGTCGGCCGCCTCTTCCAGGAACACCGGCAGCAAATCCGGATCGAGCTCGTCGTGCGGCACGGGTTCGGCCGCCAGCGCGGTGCCTGCCGCCGGCAGGGCCACGGAACGTTCGGTCGCCTCGGGCTGCGCCGCTGCTTCGGCGACGGGTTCCGATGCGAACTCTTCAGCGGCTGCCGGCGCGGGCGCCTCCTCTTCCAGCGGCGCCGGCACATGCGCCTGCGGCATGTCGAACAGGGCGTCGAAATCGAGGCCGAACAAATCGTCCACCGACTCACTGGCCGCCGGTTTGTCAGCGGCCGGAGGCGCGGTATGTTCAGCAACCGGCGGGGCGGCCAGCAGGCTGTCGTAGGCCTGCGCAAACAGGTCGTCGAGCTGGCGCGCAAGTGCCGGATCGGCGTCGCCGTACGCGGCGGCGCCCTGCTGCCGGGCCAAGGCCTGGCACAGGGTGTCGAGCTGGGCCAGCATGTCCGGCTGCTCGTCCGCCAGTTCGTCGCGCCCAAACGCCTGCAGCATCTGGCGTACGCGCGCCAGTACGGCGTCAAGCACGTCGTGCTGTCCAGGCGCGAGTGTCGGGGCCGGCGCGGCCAGCATCTCGAGCGTCGTCTCCAGCGCCTGCGCCAGGTCGCGCAAGGCCAGGAAGCCGACCGTGCCCGAAGTGCCGCACAAGGTGTGCACGGCCTTCAGCGCGTCCACGCTGACCGGGCGGCCCGCTTCGTGGCGCCACTCGCCGAAATCGCGTTCGAGCAGGCGCACCAGCTCATCGGTCTCGGCGACATAGATGGTGTACAGTGCCTGCGGGATCTCGAGCCTGCCGACACGGTGCATGTTTTCGTCGGCCGGGGGCGCCGGGCGCGTGGCGGTCGGCAAGGCGATCACATTGCTGGCCGCTTCGCGTTCTTCCTGCGCGACGGCCGGTTCGGCGTCGACAGGCGTCGCTGCAGCCAGGGCGCCCTCGCTCCCGGCCGCCGCTTGCGCCGGTGCTTCACCGGCGGCAAACGCGCCACCCGCCTGCACGCGCTCGGCCGCAGCAATCAATGGCGCGCTGCCGCGTGCCGACGCGCCGCTTGCCGCCAGTTCCGCCACCCACGGCGTCAGCTCGGCATGGGCATGCCCGGCCAGGTCCAGCAAATCCGGCGTGGCGGCGCGGCCGTCGGCGAGCCAGGCATTCATGGTGCGTTCGATCGCCGCGGCGCCCGCCGCGAACTCGTCGAGGCTGACCATGCGCGCACTGCCCTTGAGCGTGTGGAAGGCGCGCCGCACGATCGTCAGTGCATCCTGCGCGTCCGGGTGCTGGCGCAGGCCGGGCAGCGTGCCGGCCACCGTCTCCAGCACTTCGCCGGCTTCGGCAACGAAGATCTCGAGCAGCTCGGCGTCGATGCTGTCCGCGCCTTGCGTGACGGCCGGCGTGGCAATGGCTTCAGGCACGGCCGCCGGCGCCTGCACGGCGCTTGCCTGCTCCAGTGTCAGCTCGCGCAGCAAGCCTGCTTCGTCATCGAAGATGAAGCGGCTCTTCGCGCTGTCGCTGTTTTGCGCCAGCATGTCGGTGAAAAAGCCGAGTGCGCCAATATTGCGCGCGATGTTGTGCAGGGCGTCGGCCTGGGCCTGGACATCGCCGTCGCCCTCGGCCAGCGCTGCAACGGCTTCACGTACGTGGTGCGCGGTGCGCGCCGCCGCTTCCTGGTCGAGGATCGACAGCGCGCCCTGGATCTGGTGCAGCACCGGGCCCGCCGCCACCAGCACGCCGCGCTTGTGCTGCGGGTCGTCGTAGTATTCGTCGAGCAGTTTTTCGACCTGGCGCAGGCCGGACTTGATCTCGCCTGCCAGCACGGCCACGGTCTGGCCCTGCTGGATCTGGTGCGCCAGCGCGTTTTGCCAGTCGGGCGCCGCGGGCGGCGTCCGGCCAGCGGCCAGCGCCAGCAGGCGCTGGCCCACGATCGCGGCATGCTGGCCGAAATCGTCGGGCAGCTGGCGCACCTGGTCCAGGCCATGTTCGACGAACAGCAGGGCAGTGGCCATTTCGAGGCCGAACTGGTCGCTGCGCTTGGCGTCGATCGAATCGCTCGCCGCCTGGCCGAGTTCGCGCAGCAGCTGCGCCAACGCCGGCGCGCCGAGCTTGTCGCTGGCGCCGGCCAGCGTCGCCAGCGCCCCGTTGAAATCGGCTTCGCGCGCGGCGTCGGCGCGCACCGCCAGCTGGTCCCAGTCGGACTTCGCACGGGCCAGCGCTTCCTTTGCTTCTTTTAATGCGGCCGGGTCGACCTTGCCGTAGCGGCGCTCGGTGTAGTTCGGCGGCACGGCGCCGTCGAGGTGAAAGGCGCGCCGCAGCAGCGCGGCCTCGCCCTCGGCATTGGGCGCCGCGGCGATGAAGAACAGCGCGTCGCGCAGCATCGACTCGGGCAGCCCAGGCTGCCCCTGCGCCAGGCGGCGCAGCTGCAAATTGACCTGACCGAACAGCTGCTTGACATACAGGTCGCCCGCCAGCGTGCCGTCGGCTACCAGCTGGGCCACCGTGTGCAGCGCGTGCCAGGCGGTACGTGCCTGGGCATCGGGGCCGGCCTGCGCCAGCGGCGCAATGGCGCCGGCCAGCAGGCCCGCGTGAAGACGCTGGGCGGCAAGGTCCGGGCTTTTCAGGTAAGGCAGCAGCGCCTTTTCGAACTGGGCGCGGCAGGCCGCGTAATCGGGCGCGGCGCCATCCACAGCGCCGAACAGCGCCAGCGTCACGGCCGCGTCGACGTGCAGCAGGTCGGCCGGGTGCATGCGCTCGGTTCCCAGCAGTTCCTGCAGCGCGCGGTAATACGGGAACAGGCGTAGCGGCTGCGGGATGCTTCCCGCCACCAGTTCGTCGAGGTATTCGCCGATCGCGCCGAAGGCCTCGCGCACGACCCTGGCATGCTCCGGTGTGCAATCGAGCGAACGCTCCTTGAAACGATCCAGTGCGCGCTCGGCCGCGGCGGTGAGCAGGCCCACGCCGTCGACATCGACCATCTGCAGCGCGCCGTGCGCCTGGTGCAGGTGCGTCTTCGCATGCAGCAGCAGGGTCGGCTGGGCTGCGGTCGCGCGCGTGGCCGCGTCGTTCAGGGCAGTGCTGGAACGCTCGAGCGCGCCGCGGATTTCGCCGATCACCCAGGACAGGGGACCGGTGTCAAAGGCAGGTGCAGGCTGGGATGAAGTCATCGTCGTTGTCAGGTAAAAGTCCGGCTCAGGGGGCGACGCGGAAGCGCGACACCGAGTTTTTCAGTTCCTGCGCCAGCACGGCCAGCTGGCGGATCGATTGCGCGGTCTGCTCGGTGCCGGCCTGGGTGTGTTCCGTCACCGACAGGATGTGCTGCATGTTGTGCGCCACGCCATTGGCCGACGTCGCCTGCAGGCCGGTCGCGAACGAGATCCCCTGGATCAGTTCCGCGAGGCGGTTCGAGACGCGCGAAATATCCGCCAGCGCTGCGCCGGCCGCATCCGACAGGCGCGCGCCCTCGACCACGCCCTGGGTCGATTTTTCCATGGCCGCCGCCGCATCGTGGGTATCGGTTTGAATCGTGCGCACCAGTGCGCCGATCTGCTTGGCCGCCTCGCCCGAGCGTTCGGCCAGGCGCTGCACCTCTTCGGCCACGACCGAGAAGCCGCGCCCCGCTTCGCCGGCCGACGCGGCCTGGATCGCCGCGTTCAGCGCCAGCACGTTGGTCTGCTCGGTAATGTCGGAAATCAGTTCGGTGATCTCGCCGATCTCCTGCGACGATTCGCCCAGGCGCTTGATGCGCTTCGAGGTTTCCTGGATCTGCTCGCGGATCTCGTGCATGCCGAGGATCGCGTTCTGCACGGCAGCCGAGCCCTGCTCGGCTGCCAGCACCGATTGGCGTGCCACGTCGGCCGATTCGTTGGCCGACTTCGAGACGTCGGTGATCTCGCCGGCCATGCGCAGCACCGTCGACGACGCATCCTCGATCTCGCGCGACTGCTGCTCGGTTGCACCCAGCAGGCCCGTGGAAATCGTCTGCGCGTCGTTCGACGCCAGCGTCACCTGCTCGGCGGTCGTGGTCACGCGCTGCACCAGGGTGCGCAATTCCTCGACCGTGTAGTTGACCGAGTCGGCAATCGCGCCGGTGATGTCTTCCGAGACGGTGGCGTGCACGGTCAGGTCGCCGTCGGCCACTTCCTGCAGTTCGTTCATCAGGCGCAAGATCGCGGCCTGGTTCTGGCTGTTGGTGGCCTTGGCTTCTTCTTCCTTGGCCTGGGCCAGCTGGCGCAGCGCCTCGGCTTCGCGCCGGCGCGCGTCGGCGCCGCGGGTGCGGTTATGCGAGTCCTGCAGCATCACGCGGCTGATCGAGCCGGCGGTGGCCAGGGTAAAAATCGAAGCGACGACCAGCAGCCAGAACCAGCCGTTCTGCGAGGATTGCTGCTCGCGGTAGCCGCCCTGCAGGGCCGCCACTTCCTTTTTGACTTCTTCGTTGTCGCGGTGGATCGTGCGCGCCGCGGCTCGCGCTTTCGAGTACGCGGCCGGATTGTCGAGGAAGGGCGCGAAGTCCTTGCGGAAGGCGTTGAAGCGCGTCTGCACCTGCACCAGCTTGTCGCGCAGGTCGGGATTGCGCTGGGCGGCGGCGCCGCCGAGCAGCGTGCCGAGCGCGTGTTCGAATGCGGCGCTGTCGGCGCCGATGCGCACCGCGGCGTCGTCGCCGGGCACGCCAATGGCGAAGAACTGGTTGGCGCCGCGCGCCAGGCGCTGGGTCAGCATCATCATGCGCCCGATCGCTGCCAGTTCGCGCGCGCTGGCGCCGCGTTCGACGTTCTGCGCCATCAGGTCTTCGGTCAAGGTCAGCATTTCCGCCGCCAGGGCGTCGAGCTGGCGCACGCTCTTGTCGAAGGCGATCAGTGCCGGCTTCATTTTCAGGATGTTGGCCGCGCCCTGCTCGGAGGCGCTCCAGGTGTTGCGCACGCGCGCCAGCTGGGCGCCCTGGCGGCCGCTGGCGCCCGGGATGCTGACGTCGCCCAGATCGCCGCCCCTGGCGAGCAGGCGCAGGTTGCGGTCGACTTCGGCGCGGCTCTCGTCCAACTGGGCAAAGGAATCCGGGCTGCCGGAAAGCGCGTTCGGCGCCGCCTTGCTGGCGCGCTGGGTGTGCATCAGGATGTCGCCGGCGACCTGGATTTGCGCCGCGACTTTGGCGTTGCCGGCGGCGTTCTGCCACATCCCGAGGATGGTCAGCAGGATGCCGGCCGCAAAGGCGGCGAGAAGGATGCGCAGCTGGCGCGGCAGCGACAGGTGGCCGATCAGCGGCAGGCTGAGGTTTTCTTCGTCCTCGGTATCGTCAGCTGCAGCGGGTGTCCGGCGCCGCATCACGTTCCCGAGCCGCAACATGGCTTCGTCGGCCGAGCCGCCCGCCGGTACGGTCGCGCCCTGGGCATCCGGCAGCAAGTCACCGCCGAAGCGGGTGTCCGGCGAGGCCAGCACGGTGTCGTTGTCGTTCTTCCCCTTCGGGAGGAAATTCAAACTCATCTTTGACGCGATTCCCATTGCGGCTCCTGGTGCTGCGGTTTTGTGTGATTAACGTGGCTGAAGGGCGACGTGCAGGAAGCGTTCTTCCCGCACCAGTGCCGCCAGCGACAGCGGCGTCCATGCATGGCCGTCGGCATCGCGCAGCATGGCGCCTTCGCCTTGCATCGCGCTGGCGCGGCGCAAGCCGTACACGCGCGTGACCAGCAGCGCGCAATTGAAACCCAGGCGCGGCGCCAGCGACACCAGGCGCGCATCCGGCCCGGCCGCACTCATACCGGCGTCGAAATAGCCCGCCAGGTCGATCACGCCGAGCAGGCTGCCGCGCACGTTGGCCAGGCCCAGGTACCAGGGCTGGGTCAGGGGCACGCCGGCCAGCAGGCTTGGGGGCACGATCTCGCCGGCTTCGGTCAGCTCCAGCAGGTAGCGTTCGGTGCCGATCGCCACGCCGAGCTGGTGATGGGCCTCAACAGCGCCGCTTTGCGCGGCCTGCATGCGCGCCAGCAGCTGCGCCTGGTAGTCGCGCAGGCGGGTGCGGCGCGCGGCTTGCGGCGCGAGCGCGCTGCTGTCGACGAGCGCGTTCATCAGGCGCTCAGTGCGGCAATGCGCGCCAGCAGCTGGGCCGGGTCGACCGGTTTGACAAAATAATCCTTGGCGCCCTGGCGCATGCCCCAGATGCGGTCGGTTTCCTGGTTCTTGCTGCTGCAGATGATGACCGGGACGGCGGCCAGCGCGGGGTCGCGCGCGATCGAGCGCGTCACCTGGAAGCCGTTCGCGCCGGGCATGACGACGTCCATCAGGATCAGTTCGGGGCGGTCGGCACGCATTTTGATGAGCGCGTCTTCGCCGTTGTCGGCGGTGGAGACGGAAAAGCCGTGTTTGACCAGGATGTCGGTCAGGTAGTAGCGTTCGGTCGGCGAGTCGTCGACGATCAGGATCTTGTGTATGGCCACGGGGGCTCCGCAATTCAGGGGGTCAGGCCTTCGGGGCCGTGTGCTCGCGGACGGCCGCGAGCAGGGTGTCTTTGGAAAATGGCTTGGTGAGATAGGCGCTCGAGCCGACCATCGCGCCGCGCGCACGGTCGAACAGGCCGTCTTTCGAGGACAGCATGACCACCGGCGTCGCGTGAAAACGCGCGCTCTTCTTGATCAGGGCGCAGGTCTGGTAACCGTCCAGGCGCGGCATGAGGATGTCGCAGAACACGAGCGCCGGATGATGGTCGTTGATCTTGGCCAGCGCATCGAAACCGTCCTCGGCCAGCACCACGTGGTAGCCGGCGCCGGTCAGGAAAATCTCGGCCGAACGGCGGATCGTGTTGCTGTCGTCGACCACCATCACGGTCAGGCCGTTTGCTCCTTGCGATGTCGTCATTTTCGTTTCACTTCAGCATGGAGTGTCACGATAGCATAGGAAGATCGGCTTGTGCGCGATGTGTTGCACAGCGGTAACTAGGAGGGAATACAGAGGGGGAAAGCTTGTTGGAAGGGCTAGAAATTACGTTATCGGGTGGGGTGTGGTTGATAACGAAATTGATTACTTGACATCAAAAATGGCGCATGCCGTAAGGTGGACTCCTGAGTCCACCTTACAAAAGGCGCGGTTCTGCGCGCCTCAACTTTAGATCGCGGTCATCTCGAAATCGTCTTTGCGTGCCCCACATTCCGGACACGTCCAGTTCATCGGCACATCGGCCCAGCGGGTACCAGGAGCGATATTATCCTCCGGTGCGCCCGCCTCTTCGTCGTAGACCCATCCGCAGATCAGGCACATCCAGGTCTGGTAAGCGGTCACGGTCGTCTCGTTACTCACGTTGTAGTTCCTTCGATCTAGTAAAATGGGGAATCAGGTATCTTAATCTACCCGTCGTGCAAAACCAACCGTCTCCGCTGATTCTCACATTTGGTGTATCCGATCCGGTCGGCGCCCTTGGCGTCCAGTCCGACATCGCCACCTTCGCCGCCCACGGCTGCCACGCCCTGTCCATCAGCACCGCGCTCCTGGTCTCGGACAGCGTACGCGTGGAGGAATGGCATGAAGTCGATACCGGCGTCATGGCCGACCAGGCGCGCCATGTGCTCGAAGACATGCCGATCGCCGCCGTCAAGATCGGCGCGATCGCCAGTATCGAGCAGGCCGCCGCGATTGCCGAAATCGTCTCGGACTACGCCGAGGTGCCGCTGATCGTCGATCCCTTCCTCTCCGCCCTGCCCGACTCCGGCATGTCGGACGAAGACATCGTCGCGTCGATCCGACAAATCCTGGCGCCGCAAGCGACCGTATTGCAACTGTCGCAATCGGAACTCGGGCGCATGGCCGAACTCTGGCGCGAAGCGGGCGTCGAAAGTTCCCTCGAAACCGATGTCGCCGAACTCACCGCGCGCGGCTGCCAGTACGTGCTCGTGACCGGCACCGCCGGCAGCGGCCAAAAAAGTGGTCACAAACGCGCCAATACCCTGTTCGACCGCGAGGAAGGCGTCACCACGATCGACTGGCAGCACCTGCCGGGACACTTCGTCGGCGCCGGCTGCACGCTTTCGGGCGCGATCGCCGCCTTGATGGCGCAGGGAATGGATGCGGTCGAGGCCTTGCGCGCCGCCCAGGAATATACCTATGGCGCACTGCTCCACGCCCAGCGCTTCGGCATGGGCAAGCTCGTTCCCAACCGTTTTTACCGCCTCCTGCCGCAGGCCGGCATCAAGAAAGTTTCTCATTCATGACGATTGACCAATCCGCTTCTCGTAACGACAGCCGCAACGACACCCTCTTCGCCCGCGCCCAGGAAACCACCCCCGGCGGCGTGAATTCGCCGGTGCGCGCCTTCCGCTCGGTCGGCGGCACGCCGCGCTTCATCACCCGCGCCGAAGGGCCGTACTTCTGGGATGCCGACGGCAAGCGCTACATCGACTACATCGGTTCCTGGGGCCCGGCCATCGTCGGCCACGCCCATCCGAAAGTGATCAAGGCGGTGCAGGATGCGGCGGCCAACGGCTTGTCGTTCGGCGCGCCGACCGAAGGCGAAATCGAGATCGCCGAGGAAATCTGCAAGCTGGTGCCGTCGATCGAACAGGTGCGCCTGGTGTCGTCGGGCACCGAAGCGACCATGAGCGCGCTGCGCCTGGCGCGCGGCGCCACCGGCCGCGACAAGATCGTCAAGTTCGAAGGCTGCTACCACGGCCACGCCGACTCGCTGCTGGTGAAAGCCGGCTCGGGCCTGCTCACCTTCGGCAACCCGACCTCGGCCGGCGTGCCGGAAGATTTTGTGAAGCACACCCTGGTGCTGGACTACAACAACGTGCCCCAACTCGAGGACGCGTTCGCCTCGATGGGCGATACGATTGCCTGCGTGATCGTGGAACCGGTCGCCGGCAACATGAACCTGATCCGCGCCACGCCCGAATTCCTGCAGCGCATGCGCGACCTCTGCACCGAACACGGCGCCGTGCTGATTTTCGACGAAGTCATGTGCGGCTTTCGCGTCGGTCTCGGCGGCGCCCAGGAAATGTACGGCATCCACCCGGACCTCACCGCGCTCGGCAAAGTCATCGGCGGCGGCTTGCCGGTAGCGGCCTTCGGCGGCAAGCGGGAGTTGATGCAGAAGATGGCGCCGATCGGCCCGGTCTACCAGGCCGGCACCCTGTCGGGCAATCCGGTCGCGGTCGCGGCCGGCATGACGACCCTGAAAATTGTGCAGGAGCCGGGCTTTTACGAGAAGCTGACCGCGACCGGCGAAAAGCTGGTGGAGGGCCTCACCGCAGCGGCGAAAGAAGCGGGCATCGCCTTCTGCGGCGACTCGGTGGGCGGCATGTTCGGCATGTATTTCAGCGAAACCGTGCCCTCGACCTATGGCCAGATGATGGCGGGCGACAAGAACCGCTTCAACGCATTCTTCCACGGCATGCTCGATGAAGGCGTGTATTTCGCGCCGGCCATGTTCGAGGCAGGTTTCGTATCCGCCGCACACGACGATGCGGTCATCGCGGAAACGATCGCAGCCGCCCGGAAAGTCTTCGCCCGCATCGCTTAGCACCTATCCCAGTAGGGAGGAGGAAGTTGATGACGATGCATGGCAAGCCGGGGCAGGGCGCGAGGAGGCCGCATGGCGAGCCACGAATTTGCCAAATGCGCGACGAGCTCCGCGGCATCGGCTTGTCAGGCGCGTCAGCAACGACTCATTCCCTACTGGGATAGGTTCTTAAGGCAGAGCAAACGCGCCGCTGCCGCCTGCGCGGCGCCCGCGGCGCCTTGTGCCATCATGGACCCAACTCCGGTTGGGTTTGATCATGGCACGACGCCGACGTTCTCCTCCCGGCGCGCCCCGTTTGCGGGTGCCGCGCTCGCAGCAGCCGCTGCCCCAGGCCGCGCCGCCGGCGGTCACGCTCGCGCTGCTGCGCGCGGCCGATCCTGGAAACGCCGATGCGTACTACGCCACCATCGTCGACGCCCTCAACGATTACGCGCGCCGTTATGAGGTCAACACGCCGCTGCGCCTGGCCCACTTCCTGGCCCAGATCGGGCATGAGAGCGGCTTTCGCGCGGCCGAGGAAAACGGCAATTATTCGGCGCCGCGCATGCGCGAGATTTTCGGCTGCCGCGGTGGCCGCCTTCAATACGACCGCACCACGGACGAATGCCGCCTCGGGCCGGACGGCCAGCCGGCGCGCCTGCGTCCGAAACTCTGGCTGGAGTCAGACAGCTACGCCGGCCACCCCGAGCGCCTGCTCGCTTACGTGTACGCTAAGCGCCTGGGCAATGGCGACGAAGCCTCGGCCGACGGCTACCGCTACCGCGGACGCGGCCTGATCCAGCTGACCGGCAAGACCAACTACGCGGCGTTTACGGAAGCGCACAATGCGCGCACGCCACAGGACCCGCGCGATTTTGTCGCCGAACCCGACCTGCTCATGAGCGAACTCAAATACGCCATCGAATCGGCCTTCTATTACTGGGATGCGCGTACAGTCAATGCGCTTGCCGACCTGGACGACCTCGAGCAAGTCACCCGCGCCGTCAACGGCGGCCTGAACGGACTGGAAGATCGCGGAGCACGCCTTGCGAGCATCAAGAAAGCCCTGGGGAATTAACTGGATCGTGGCGGCCGCCTGCTGTGCTGCCGCTGCTGCGCCGGCGCGCGCCGAGTCGCTGTGCGCGCCCAACGAACCGGTCGTGTTCGGCTGCCATGTGGGGAGCAAGCTGGTCTCGCTGTGCCGCCCCGCCGGCGACCGCGGCATGCTGAGCTACCGCTTCGGCGGGCTCGATGCGCGCGAACTCACCTATCCCGAACCCGGCCATCACGCCAGCGCCGCGTTCACGGTGAAGTCGGCGCCGCTGGTCGGCGGCGGCGAAACGACGGTGGCGTTCCGGCGCAGGGCCTATACGTATACCGTCTACAGCAAGGTGGCGCGCGGCAAGGACGGGGACACGCCCGAATTCGAAGATGGCGTCATCGTCGCCCGGCGCGGCAAGGTCATCAGCCGGATGCGCTGCGAGGATGGGGGCGAAGGGTTCCGCGAACCGATGACCTCGGTGGCCGTGAAATAAAATTTCATCTGGTCGGCCGCCATGAAATTTTATTTCGCAGGGTGGGCACTCCGCGCCCATGCGAATGCTGGCGGCATGTTGGCAAGGTTCACGCCGCGTTGCCTGCCCTTAGCCGCACGGTGTCAATGCAAGTTGCCTCATCCTGCAGGAGCCAACACAGTGAGAGATTCCGCGTGGGCACAGGATGAACTGACCCCCAAAAGTTGGACACAACTTTTGGGAGAAGTATGTCGAAGTACTCAGAGCAGTTCAAACACACGGTGGTTCAGCAATACTTGTCTGGTGGCGGTGGCTATCGGGCCCTGTCTCAGCGCCATGGCATGG
>JANNNC010000012.1:0-17435 GCA_031398335.1 Massilia sp. | reverse complement strand
CCCAGCGCGAGGCTTAGCCGCCCGGCGCCGACAAGAACGCACTACCACATTTCCAAAACAAGGATTAAACGTCGATGAACACAATGACCGACATGGCCGAACAGCTGGACGTCAAGCTCTTGCTGGCAACGCTGATGGCCCTGAAAAAGGGTGACTTCTCGGTACGCATGCCTTCCGACTGGACTGGCGTTTCGGGCAAGATCGCTGACACGCTCAATGACATCATCGAAACCAAATCGAAGATGGTCGAAGCCGTGACGGAAGTGTCGCGCGTCGTCGGCCGCGAGGGCCACCTGACCCAGCGCGCCGACGTGCCGGGCGTGGTCGGCGGCTGGAGCACCATCATCAGTTCGGTCAACACCCTGATCGACGACCTCGTGCGCCCGACCACCGAAATGGCGCGCGTCATCGGCGCCGTGGCGAAGGGCGACCTGTCGCAGACGATGGCGCTGGAAGTCGACGGCCATCCCTTGAAGGGCCAGTACCTGCGCGCGGCAACGACCGCGAACACGATGGTGGAACAGCTCTCCTCCTTCTCGTCGGAAGTCACGCGCGTGGCGCGCGAAGTCGGCACCGAGGGCAAGCTTGGCGGACAGGCGCAGGTGAAGGGCGTCGCGGGTACCTGGAAAGACTTGACCGACTCGGTCAACTCGATGGCGGGTAACCTGACCTCCCAGGTGCGTAACATCGCGGAAGTGACGACCGCCGTGGCAAACGGCGACTTGTCGAAGAAAATCACGGTCGACGTGCGCGGCGAGATCCTGCAGCTGAAGGACACCATCAACGTCATGGTGGACCAGCTGCGCTCCTTCGCATCCGAAGTCACGCGCGTGGCGCGCGAGGTCGGCACCGAGGGTAAACTCGGTGGCCAGGCCTATGTGCCGGGCGTGGGCGGTACCTGGAAAGACTTGACCGACAACGTCAACTTCATGGCATCGAACCTGACGGGCCAGGTGCGTAACATCGCGACCGTGACGACCGCGGTGGCGAACGGCGACCTGTCGAAAAAGATTACGGTCGACGTGAAGGGCGAGATTCTCGAGCTGAAGAACACGATTAACGTCATGGTCGACCAGTTGTCCTCGTTCTCCTCCGAGGTGACCCGCGTCGCCCGCGAGGTGGGTACCGAAGGAAAACTGGGCGGCCAGGCGCAGGTGAAGGGCGTGGCCGGCACCTGGAAGGACTTGACCGACTCGGTCAACTCGATGGCGGGTAACCTGACGGGCCAGGTGCGTAACATCGCGGACGTGACCACCGCCGTGGCAAACGGCGACTTGTCCAAGAAAATCACGGTCGACGTGAAGGGCGAAATTCTCGAGCTGAAGAACACGATCAACGTCATGGTCGACCAGCTGAACTCTTTCGCATCCGAGGTGACGCGCGTGGCGCGCGAAGTCGGTACCGAGGGCCGCCTCGGCGGCCAGGCGAACGTTCCCGGCGTTGCGGGTACCTGGAAAGACTTGACCGACGGCGTGAACTCGATGGCGGGTAACCTGACGGGCCAGGTGCGTAACATCGCGGACGTGACGACCGCGGTCGCCAACGGCGACCTCTCGAAAAAGATTACGGTCGACGTGAAGGGCGAGATTCTCGAACTGAAAAACACGATTAACGTCATGGTCGACCAGTTGTCCTCGTTCGCATCCGAGGTGACCCGAGTCGCCCGTGAGGTGGGTACCGAGGGTAAACTTGGCGGCCAGGCCTATGTGCCGGGCGTGGGCGGCACCTGGAAGGACTTGACCGACAACGTCAACTTCATGGCCTCGAACCTGACGGGCCAGGTGCGTAACATCGCGGCGGTGACGACCGCGGTGGCGCGAGGCGACTTGTCGAAGAAGATCACGGTGGACGTGAAGGGCGAGATTCTCGAACTGAAGGACACCATCAACGTCATGGTCGACCAGTTATCCTCGTTCGCATCCGAGGTGACGCGCGTCGCCCGCGAGGTGGGTACCGAAGGTAAGCTGGGCGGCCAGGCAAACGTGTCCGGTGTTGCCGGTACCTGGAAAGACTTGACCGAGAACGTCAACCAGCTGGCGGCCAACCTGACCAACCAGATGCGCGCCATCGGTGAGGTGGCAACCGCGGTGACCCGTGGTGACTTGTCGCGTTCCATTCAAGTGGAAGCGCGCGGCGAGGTGTCCTACCTGAAGGACAACATCAACGAGATGATCCGCAACCTGAAAGAGACGACGCAAAAGAACGCGCAGCAGGATTGGCTGAAAACCAACCTGGCGCGCTTCACGCGCCTCCTGCAGGGCCAGCGCGATCTGGGCGCGGTGACGAAGCTGATCCTGTCCGAGCTGGCGCCGCTGGTGTCGGCCCACCACGGCGTGTTCTACATGATGGACTCGCAGGAGGCCGACGCCCGCCTGCGCATGATCGCCTCCTACGGCTACCGTTCCAGCCGCAAGCTGCCGACCTCCTTCCTGCCGGGCGAAGGCCTGGTGGGCCAGTGCGCGCTGGAGAAGAACCGCATCTGGCTGACCGACGTCCCGCGCGACTACATCGTTGTCTCGTCGGGCCTGGGTTCGGCGCCGCCGAACAACATCGTCGTGCTGCCGATCCTGTTCGAGCAGCAGGTCAAGGCCGTCATCGAGATCGCATCGCTGGACCGCTTCACCGAGACCCACCTCTCCTTCCTCGACCAGCTGATGGAGTCGATCGGCGTGGTCTTGAACACGATCGAGGCGAACAGCCGTACCGAGTCGCTGCTGACCCAGTCGCAGTCGCTGGCGCAAGAACTGCAGCAGACCAACCAGGAACTGGCGGAGAAGGCGCGCCTGCTGTCCGAGCAGAACATCGAGGTGGAACGCAAGAACCGCGAAGTGGAGCAGGCCAAACTGGCACTGGAAGAAAAGGCGACCCAGCTGGCGCTGTCCTCGAAGTACAAGTCCGAGTTCCTGGCAAATATGTCGCACGAACTGCGTACGCCATTGAATTCGCTCCTGATCCTGGCACAGCAGCTGTCCGATAACCCGGAAGGCAACCTGTCGGGCAAGCAGGTGGAATTCGCGAAGACCATCCACGGCTCCGGTTCCGACTTGCTGACCCTGATTAACGACATTCTCGACTTGTCGAAGATCGAGTCCGGTACCGTCACGCTGGACGTGTCGGAATACCGCTTCGCCAACCTGCGCAACTACGTCGACCGCACCTTCCGCCACATGGCCGAAGCCAAGCACCTCGGCTTCCAGGTCGACCTCGCGGAAAACCTGCCGACCGCGGTGATGACGGACACGACGCGTCTTCAGCAAGTTTTGAAGAACTTGCTTTCCAACGCCTTCAAGTTCACCAGCCATGGCCAGGTCGCCCTGAACATCAGCCTGGTGACCAGCGGCTGGACGGCGGATCACCCCTACCTGCTGCATGCGGACGCGGTGCTCGCGTTCTCGGTCAGCGACAGTGGCGTCGGCATCCCGTCGGACAAGTTGCAGCTGATCTTTGAAGCCTTCCAGCAGGCCGACGGCTCGACCGCCCGCAAGTACGGCGGCACCGGCCTGGGCCTGTCGATTTCGCGCGAACTGGCGCGCCTGCTGGGCGGCGAGATCCGCGTCGAGTCGACAGTGAACGTCGGTTCGATCTTCACCTTGTACCTGCCGTACAACCGCGCCGGCTTCATCAACTACGAAGCGACGCGCCAGCCGCAACCGGCGCGCCTGGTCGCCCCTGCGGCGCCGATCGCCTATGCCCCGCTCGAGTCGAACGAACACGGTGGCGTGGCGACCATCGAAGTGCAGGCGCCGACCAACAGCAACCTGGTCGAATACGCATCGATGCTGGACGACCGCGGCCTGATCGCCCCGGGCGACCCGTCGGTGCTGATCGTGGAAGACGACGACCGCTTCGCCAAGACCGTGCTCGAATTTGCGCGCGAAAAGAACTTCAAGGGCATCGTCACCCATCGCGGCGACTCGGCCCTGTCGCTGGCCCGCGACTACCTGCCATCGGCGATTTTGCTCGACATCGACCTGCCGGACATCGACGGCTTCACGGTGCTCGACCGCCTGAAGCGCGACCCGAGCACCCGCCACATCCCGGTGCACGTCGTGTCGGCACTGCGCGAGCGCGAACGTGCACTGCGCCAGGGCGCGATCTCGTTCATCAGCAAACCGGTGGACCGCGAGGCGCTGCAGGAAGAATTTACCCGCATCCAGAAGTTCCTGGTGGGCGGCAAGCGTTCGCTGCTGGTGGTGGAAGACGACATGGCCCAGCGCGAGCTGATCGTCAACCTGATCGGCGACAGCGACCTCAACATGGTGACAGTGGAAACCGGTGCCGGCGCCATGGAAGCGCTGGACGCCCAGCACTTCGACTGCATGGTGCTCGACCTGACCCTGCCGGACATCTCGGGCTTCGACTTGCTCGACCAGATCGGCAAGAAGCCGCTACTGCGCGACCTGCCGATCGTGATCTACACCGCGCAGGAACTCTCGCGCAAGGAAGTCGCGAAGCTGAAAAAATACGCCAAGACCATCGTGATCAAGGACGCCCGTTCGCCCGAGCGCCTGCTCGACGAGACGGCGCTGTTCCTGCACCGCTCGCATGCGTCCTTGCCTGAACTGCAGCGCAAGATGCTGGAAGAGATCCACGCGCTCGACGGCGGGCTCGCCGGACGCAAAGTGCTGATCGTCGACGACGACCTGCGCAACATCTTCGCGCTCTCGTCCCTGCTCGAGCGCCAGCAGATGCACGTGCTCTTCGCCGAGAACGGCCGTGACGGCATCGAAGTGCTGGAGAAGGATCCGACCATCGAGATCGTCCTGATGGACATCATGATGCCGGAGATGGATGGCTACGACACGATGCGCGCGATCCGCCGCATTCCGCGCTTCAAGTCGCTGCCGATCATCACCCTGACCGCGAAAGCGATGAAGGGCGACCGCGACAAGTGTATCGCCGCCGGCGCTTCCGACTACATCACCAAGCCGGTCGACGTGGCGCAGCTGCTGTCGCTGATGCGAGTGTGGCTGCATTGACCGCCTTCGCAGCCTTTGCCGCCTCGCTGGCCGTGGAAGAGCTGGAGATCGACTTACTGCTTGAAGCTCTCTTTCAGCGCCACGGCTACGATTTCCGCGACTACGACCGCGCGCTGGTCAGGCGCAAGCTGCTCGGGGTCATGGCCGAGCGCGAACTGAACACGGTCAGTGCGTTGCAGGAGCGCGTGCTGCACGAGCCGGGCGCAGCATCGAGCGTGCTGCGCGCGCTGGCGGTGACGCCGGTCGCCCTGTTCGCCGAGCCGCTTCGCGCCCACGAGGCGCGCAGTGTGCTGGGAAAGGCGCTGCGGCCGGCAGCCGTGCCGAAAGTCTGGCTGGCCGAATGCGCCGGCATCGGCGACGCCTGGACGCTGGCGATCCTGCTGCACGAGGAAGGCCTGCTGGCACGCAGCGAGATCTTCGCCACCCTGGCCAACGACGAGTTGCTGGCCGAAGTGCGCGAAGCGACGGTGGACGCCACCACCCTGCCCGCCTTGCAGGAGAGCTACCTGCAGGCTGGCGGGACGGGCCGGCTGGCGGACTTTTTCGAGGTGCGTGACGGACGTGCCGTATTGCTGGCTCGCCTGCGTGCCCGCATCACCTGGGCCGGCTACAACCTGGTGACGGACGCCTCGTTCAACGAGTTCCAGGCCATCATCTGCTGCCGCGCCCTGGCCGACTTCGGCCCGATGCTGCGCCAGCGCGTGCTGCGCCTGTTCCACGATAGCCTGTCGCGCTTCGGCGTACTCGGCATTGACCGCGAACTGGCGCCGGGGGACGCGCACGCGGCGGCCTACCAGCCGCTGCAAGGCGAGTCGCCGTGGTACCGGCGCGTGGGGTGATTTCCGGGATGTGCGTGAAGGGCGGCGTTGCCGCCCTTTTTTATGGGCGCCTGCATTGTCCTTGGCACCGCTAACCATAGGGTGGATGGGTCCCCCGTCCACGCGTCGATCGCTATCGGCTCCGCGCTCGCGCCGGATGATCTCGCCGGCACTTGCAGGGTGGGCGCAGGGGCCCCACCCTGCTCCCTTATTTCGACGCCGCCGCGCTCGGCCGCTCGGCAATCCGGTCGCGCCAGGCCTGCAGATGGGTCATCCCCTCCTCACCCGGCCGGAAGCGCAGCAGGCCGCGGCCGAATTCCAGCGCGCAGAAGGCGGTGATGTCGGCGATCGTAAACCGCTCGCCCGCCACGTAGGCCTGGCGCGCCAGCAGCTGGTCGAGCCAGCGCGCGGTGATGCGCATCTTGTCGAACTGCGCGGCGCCGAAGTCCTTGAACTGGGGCTGCTCGAGCACCGCCAGCGCCGGGTGAGTGTGGCGGGCGCTGCTGGCCGTTTCGAGCAGCAGGTGCAGTTCCATGCGGCGGTCGGCCATCTCGATGAAGGCGCGCTCCTCGAAGTCGACACCCATCAGGTTCGGCTCCGGATGCAGGCCTTCGAGATAGGTGCAGATCGCGCGCGTTTCGCTCAGGACGCGGCCGTCGTCGAATTCGAGCGCAGGCACGCGGCCGAGCGGGTTCTTGGACAGGTAACGCTCGCTGCGGTGCGCGCCGGCCATCAGGTCGATCATCTCGGTCTCGATGCCGCTGATGCCCTTCTCGAGCATGAACATGCGCACGCGGCGCGGGTTCGGCGCATGGCTGCTGATATACAGTTTCATAGGTCTCCGTCTGGTTGTTGTCATGGCCTGCTTGAGAATCATAGCCGGAAACGCGCCCCAGCGGCGGCTACTCCTTAACAGATTGACATGCCTGGACTTTGACGCCAGACTGCCGGATCCCCCGCCCTGAACAGCTCTTCGAAGAAAGCCCCCCATGCGCCGCAGCCTGATGTCCGCCGCCCTTGCACTCGCCTTTGCCGGCCTCGCAGCCCTTGCCGCCAGCGCCGCGCCTCGCGCTGCCGCCAGCACCGACCAGGTCACGACCCAGCTGCCGCGCGGCGTGCGCCCGCTGCACTACGACATCGCGATCGTACCGAATGCGAAAGACGCCAGCTTCAGCGCCCAGGCCACGATCGACATCGAGGTCACGGCGGCCACCAGCAGCATCACGCTCAACGCGGCGGACCTGAAGTTCACACGTGCGACACTCTCGCCCAAGACCGGCGCGGCGCTGACGCCCGCCATCGCCGTCGACGAAGCGACGCAGACGGCCACCTTCCGCTTCGCCAAACCGCTGGCGCGCGGACGCTACAAGCTCGCGCTCGCTTACACCGGCATCATCGGCAGCCAGGCCGTCGGCCTGTTCTCGCTCGATTACGCGACAAGCGAAGGCAAGCGCCGCGCCCTGTTCACCCAGTTCGAAAACTCCGATGCGCGGCGCATGATCCCGTCCTGGGACGAGCCGGCCTACAAGGCGACCTTCGCGCTGCGCGCCACGGTTCCAAAGGGCGAGATGGCGGTCAGTAACATGCCGGTCAAGTCCAGCGCCACGCTGCCCGACGGCCGGGTAACGGTCACCTTTGCCGATTCGCCCAAGATGTCGACCTACCTGCTGTTCTTTGCGCTGGGCGACTTCGAGCGCGCCACGGCGAATGTCGACGGCACCGAACTGGGCGTCGTCACGCGCCGCGGCAGCTTGCCCGAAGCGGCCTTCGCACTGGAGTCGTCAAAAACCATCCTGCGCGAGTACAACGATTACTTCGGCATGCCCTACCCGCTGCCCAAGCTCGACAACATCGCCGGCCCGGGCCGCAGCCAGTTTTTCGGGGCGATGGAAAACTGGGGCGCGATTTTCACCTTCGAATACGCGCTGCTGCTCGACCCCGCCATTTCGACCCAGCGCGACAAGCAGGAAGTCTTCGCCACCGCCGCCCACGAGATGGCGCACCAGTGGTTCGGCGACCTGGTCACGATGCGCTGGTGGGATGACCTCTGGCTCAACGAAGGCTTCGCCTCCTGGATGGAAACGCGCATGATGGCGCGCCTGCATCCGGAATGGAATACGGCGCTGGACACGGTCAACAGCCGCGACGCCGCCATGCGGCGCGATGCGCTGGCCACCACCCACCCGGTGGTGCAGCACGTCGAAACGGTCGAACAGGCCAGCCAGGCCTTCGACGAGATCACCTATCAAAAAGGCGAAGCGGTGATCCGCATGCTCGAAGCCTATGTCGGCGAGGACGCCTGGCGCCGCGGCGTACGCGCGTACATGCGCCAGCACGCCTACGGCAATACGGCTTCCAGCGACCTGTGGCGCCAGGTCGAGCGCGCCGCCGCCAAGCCGGTCACCGCGATCGCGCACGACTTCACGCTGCAGCCGGGCGTGCCGCTGGTGCGCGTGGCCGCGCCGGTGTGCAAGGACGGCCGCATGACCGTGGAGCTGACCCAAAGCGAGTTTTCGCGCGACCAGCCGGCGCGCAAGGCGCTCACCTGGCGCGTGCCCGTGATCGCGCAGCCTGCCGGCGGCGCCACCCAGGCGCCCGCCCGGGTCACCGCGCTGGTCGCCGGCGGCAAGGGCAGCCTCACCCTGCCCGGCTGCGGCGCCATCGTGGTCAACGCCGGCCAGAGCGGCTACTACCGCACCCTGTACGCCCCCGGCGCCTTTGCGCAACTGGCGGGCGCCTTCGCCACGCTGGCGCCGATCGACCAGATCGGCATGCTGGCCGATACCTGGGCGCTCGGCATGGCCGGTTTGCAGCCGGCCTCGAACTTCCTCGACCTGGCGCAGGCCACGCCGCGGGCGGCCGCGCCCCAGGTCTGGGCCCGCATCGCCGGCGGCTTCGACGGCCTGCATGCGATGTACGCCGGCGACAAGGCCGGCCGCGCGCGCCTGGATGCCTATGCGGTCGCGCGCCTGGCGCCGGTGATGGCGCAGGTCGGCTGGAACGCCCGGGCCGGCGAGCCGACCTCGCAGGCCAACCTGCGCGAACGCCTGATCGCCACCCTCAGCCACCTTGGCGACAGCGCCACCATCCTCGAAGCGCGCCGCCGCTACGCCGCCATGGACAGCGACCCGCAAGCGGTGCCGGGCGCGCTGCGCAAGACCATCATGATGGTGGTCGCCGAACATGCCGACGCCGCCACATGGGAGGCGCTGCGCCGCGCGGCCCAGGTCGAGAAATCGCCGATGATCAAGGACACGATGTACGCGCTGCTGGCTTCGACCGCAGACCGTGCCCTGGCCGAACGCGCCCTGGCGCTGGCGCTCACCGAAGAACCGGGCGCCACCAACGGCGCCGCGATGATCGCCACCGTCGCCCAGACCCATCCCGAACTGGCTTTCGATTTCGCGCTCGCCAACCTGGCCGCCGTCAACGAGCGGGTCGACGCCACCTCGCGCAGCCGCTATGTGCCGATGCTGGCCGGCGGCGCCACGACAAGCGCCATGGCGGACAAGGTGCGCGCCTATGCCGAGGCCCACATCGCGAAAGACGCGCGGCGCGATGCCGACACCGCGATCGTAGGGATCACGGACCGCATCAAGGTACGCCGCGAGCGCCTGCCGGAGATCGACGCCTGGCTGGCGCGCAGCGGGAAATAAAGAAGAAAAGCAGAAGGCCCGCAGGCACGCCTGCGGGCCTTCTTTCGTTCAAAACGCGTTCTACAGGGCCAGCGCGCCCTGGCGCGTACCGATCCAGTCGTCCAGCAGCGCCGCGCTGCCCGGCGCCACGTGCAGGCCGAGCTTGGTGCGCCGCCACAGGATGTCGGCGCTGCTGCGTGCCCACTCGTGGTCGATCAGGTAGTCGATCTCGGCCTCGTACAGCCCCGGCACCACTTCCGGCCCCATGTCGGCCAGGCTGGTGCGGTGCGCCAGCAGCGTGTGGATGCGGGTGCCGTAAGCGCGCGCGTAACGCAGCAGCAAGGGCTGCGGCAGCCAAGCATACCGGCCGCCCTGGCGCGCCGTCCAGGCGCCAAATTCCAGCACGCCGCGCTTGTCCGGGCGCGGGCCGTAGAGGTCGCCGCCCGGCAGGCAGGCGTTCGCCGTCCAAGCCGGCGCGGCGTGGCCCAGCGCTTCCCCGATCCAGTCCACGGCCTGTTCGGCCAGCTTGCGGCTGGTCGTGATCTTGCCGCCGAACACGGACAGCAGCGGCGCCCCGGCATGGTCTGGCTCGAGCCGGAAGTCGCGCGTGGCCGCAGCGGCGCTCGATGCTTCGTCCTCGACCAGCGGACGCACGCCGGCATAGCTCCACAGCACGTCGGCCGGGGTGGTGCGGCGCCTGAAGTAACGGTTCACGAGCTGGCACAGATAATCGGTTTCTTCGGCACTGATCGCCACCTTGTCGAGTTCGCCCCGGTAATCGACGTCGGTGGTGCCCACCAGCGTGAAGGCGCCCTCGTAGGGCAGCGCGAAGACGATGCGCTTGTCCGGGTGCTGGAAGATATATGCATGCGGATGATCGAACAGGCGCGGCACGACGATGTGGCTGCCTTTGATGAGGCGCAGCGAGCGTCCGCCGGGGGTGTTGGTGGCCCCGTGCAGGAAGCGCGCGGCCCAGGGGCCGGCGGCGTTCACCAGGCAGCGCGCGTTCACGTGCAGGTGCCGTCCCCGGGCCACGAGCGGCGCGCTCCAGCCGTCGGGCTGGCGCTGCGGGGCGCCGCAGCGGGCGTGGGTGAGGACGACGGCGCCGCGTTCCCTGGCGTCGAGCGCGTTGAGCACGACCAGGCGGGCATCGTCGACCCAGCCGTCGGAATACATGAAGCCGCGCGTGAACTGCGGCTGCAAGGGCACGCCGGCCGGGTGCGCGCGGAGGTCGACCGCATGCGAGCCGGGCAGGAACTCGCGCCGCGCCAGCCGGTCGTACAGGAACAGTCCGGCGCGGATCATCCAGGCCGGACGCGCGCCGGCGTCATGCGGCATCACGAAGCGCAGCGGATACATGATGTGGGGCGCGCTGCGCAGCAGCGTTTCGCGCTCGAGCAGGGCCTTGCGCACCAGCCCGAATTCGTAATGCTCGAGGTAGCGCAGGCCGCCGTGGATCAGTTTGCTCGATGCCGAGGACGTATGCTGGCCCAGGTCGTCCTTTTCGCACAGCACGACGCGCAGTCCACGCCCGGCCGCATCGCGCGCGATCGCCGCGCCGTTGATGCCGCCACCGACGATCAGCACGTCGCATTCGAATCGCTTGACCATTTCATCCACGGCGCCTCCTCGAGAATCGCAAGCCGATCCAGTGTATGCCGTACCTATTTCTCCATATTCGCATGGATCAAGGGGTTCCGGATGCGGGGCGTTCATGCCGGGCACGGCCGTCCGCACCGCCGTCCTCGCCCTGTGTAAAATCGCGGTATGACAACGACGTCTCATTTCCGCCCATGACCGAGCAACGCGCCTGGGTGCGCATGCCGTCGGGCAAACGCCTGGACTTGCTCAACCCCACCCCTTTCGACTGGGACGACGCCGACCTCGCACTCGGCCTGGCACGCACCTACCGCTGGGGCGGGCATTCGGCCTGGCCGCTGCCCCTCTCCGTGGCCCAGCACTCGATCACGGTGATGCTGCTGCAGCGCGCGGCGTTAAAAGGACGGGTCGATCCCTTGCTGGAACTGCGCGAATTGCTGCACGATGCCGAAGAAGGCTTGCTCGGCTTCGATGCGCTCTCGGTCATCAAACCCTTCCTGGGCGACGGTTTCCGGGCGCTGACAAAGCGGCTCGAACATGCCGTCTTCCTGCGCTATGGCCTGCCCTCGTGGACGCCGCTCGAGCACGCCCGCCACAAGCGCGCCGACCGTCTGGCCGCCGCCAGCGAAGCCGTGCACGTGGCCGGCTGGTCGCGCGACGAAGTACGGAGCACGCTCAAGATCCGGGCCGCGGTGCTGCAGGACGATCCGCTGACCGGCGTGTATGGCGGCGTGCCCTGGGAGCCGTGGGCGCCGGCGCTGGCGTGCGAACGTTTCCTGGCCGAGCTGGACCGCTTGACGGGCCTGATCCGGGCGTCCGGTGGGCCCGCCTGAATCGGTACGCGGGCGGATGGCTGCATCATCGCTTCGCATGCGTGTTGCTGTTTCGCTTACTGCGTCGATTGCTCAGCAGGCGGCCGGCGGATTGATTAATGGCAAACACTCGCAGCTAAGTTATTGATTTTGTTCAGGTTGCGCCGATATCCACAAGAAATGTGGATAACTATGTGGACAAGCGCCTCTTGACAAGCCGCAAGCGCAGTATTGGTGCGGGTTCCAACAAAATGCCCAATCTACAGGCAAAAATTGTCCCCTTTAAAATCAATGGCTTGCACGCCATGTGGTTTCGTGAAGAGTGTCGGCATCAGAAGATTCCTACAATGTCCTACAACGGGGGATAAGTAATTATTTCCACGCATTGCGCGCCCGGTCGCGCACCAGCATCCGTACGCTCTCGGGCATCGGTTTTTTCGATTTCGCCGTGTCGGCCGTAATCCAGACGCACTCCTCGAAATGCTTGAGCATGGCCGGCGTGACAAAGCGGGTGCGCGCCGCATACACGTGGCGGTCGCCCATCTGCGACTGCTGCTTGATGAAGAAGCGGTTCGGCACTACCAGGTGCAGGTGCTCCTTGGCGCGCGTCATCGCCACATACAGCAGGCGCCGCTCTTCCTCGACTTCTTCGGCGCTGCAGGTGCTCATGTCGGACGGAATGCAGCCATCGACGACATTGAGCACGTGCACCGACTTCCATTCCTGGCCCTTGGACGAGTGGATCGTCGACAGGATCAGATAATCTTCGTCCAGCAAGGGCGGCCCGGCGCGGTCGCTGGTCGCCTCGGGCGGGTCGAGCGTGATCTCGGCCAGGAAACTTTCGCGCGTGCCATGGCCGCCCGCCAGCGCGGCCAGCTGGGCGACGTCGGCCGCGCGCACGCTGGCGTCGTCGTGCAGGCGTTCGAGGTGCGGCAAGTACCAGTCGCGTACCAGCTCGATGTCGGCCGGCCAGCGCAAGCCGGGCGTGCGCAGGCGCCGGTACAGGGTGACGAAATCCTGCCAGTCGCCCTGGCTTTTATTGGGCACCGCAAAGGCCTCGACCGCATCGCGCGCTTCGGGCGCCTCGGCCACTGCATCGAGCAGGCGCGTCGCCGTGGCCGGACCGATGCCGGGAATCAGTTGCAGCACCCTGAAGCCCGCCATGCGTCCGTTCGGGTTCTGGGCGAAGCGCAGCACCGCCAGCACGTCCTTGATGTGCGAGGCTTCCAGGAATTTCAGGCCGCCGAATTTCACGAACGGGATATTCCGGCGCATCAGTTCGAGTTCCAGCGCCGCGCTATGGCTGGCGGCGCGAAACAGCACGGCTTGCGTGGTGAGCTTGATGCCTGCTTCGCGGTGCTCGAGGATGCGGTTGCAGACCCAGCGCGCCTGCTCGGCCTCGTCCGGAATCAGGACCAGCTGCGGCAGGTGGCTCGCGACCTTGTCCGTCCACAGCGTCTTGGCATGGCGCTCGAGCGCGGCGGCAATCACGGCATTCGAGGCGTCCAGGATCGGCTGGGTAGAGCGGTAATTACGGTCGAGCGTGATGACCTGGGCCGGCTGCGAAAACTGCCCGGGAAAATCGAGGATGTTGCGCACCGTCGCGCCGCGGAAGGAATAGATCGACTGGGCGTCGTCGCCGACCACCATCACGCCGGCGCCATCGGGCTTCATGCCGGTGATGATCGCCGCCTGCAGCCGGTTCGTGTCCTGGTATTCGTCGACCAGCACATGGTCGAACAGCGAACCGATTTCCGGGCCCAGCTCGGGGTCGGAGGCCATCTCGGCCCAGAACAGCAGCAGGTCGTCGTAGTCGAGCACGTTCTGCTCCTGCTTGGCGTCGACATAGGCGCCGAACAGGCGTTTCAGTTCCGCTTCCCATTCGCAGCACCAGGGAAAGGTACTCTGGAGCACCAGGTCGAGCGGCTCGCGCGCATTGACGACGCGCGAATAGATCGACAGGCAGGTCCCTTTCAAGGGAAAACGCTTGGCCGTCCGGGTCAGGCCGATCTCGTGGCGTACCAGGCCCATCAGGTCTTCGGAATCGCCCCGGTCGTGGATCGTGAACGATTCGTCGAGGCCGATGCGGCCTGAAAACTCGCGCAGCAGGCGCGCCCCGATGCTGTGGAAGGTGCCGGCCCAGGGCAGGGTCGCCACGCCGTTCGTGCTGCTCTTTAGCATTCGCTGCAGCACGTTGCCGGCGCGCTGGGTCATCTCGTTGGCCGCGCGCCGCGAAAAGGTCAGCAGCAGGATGCGCTGCGGGTCGGCGCCTTCCATGATCAGGCGCGCAACGCGGTGCGCCAGCGTGTTCGTCTTGCCCGAGCCGGCGCCGGCCACGACGAGCAGCGGCCGGCTGGCCGGCGCACCAATGTCATGCTCGACCGCCGCGCGCTGCGCCGGATTGAGGCTGGCGAAGGGGTCGTCGACAGAGGGCACAACGGTAGCGGCAGCGGACATGAGTAAGTGGCAATTAGGAAACAACGCAACTGTACATTTGTCCAGTACCGCTTCGCAAGTGCATTTTGCACTGTTCGCCACGCACCATGTCGTAAAAAAGTTGCGAGGGCGCGTGGACAACTTCGAGTAGTACACGACCAATGCCAGCTAAGTGGCCGTAACTAAAGAACTTTTCCAGATATCCACAAACTCTGTGAATAACTTTGTGGAAAAGATGGGGCTTGACAGGCGGAAAACCTGTACGCATGCGGCTTTCAACAACTTGCCCAATCGGCGAGCATCGCCCAAATCAAGAATAATCAATAACTTGCGAGCTCATATGCAGGGGCCATGCAGAAGAATGGCGAAGTTAAAAAAAGAAATTTATGTGCTTGAGCAGCGCCCGAGGCGCGCAACAAACATGGTTCTTTGATATCGAAACCGGGGCAATTCGGGAAACTTTCAGGAACCCGAACGGCGGCGGTGCGGTTCGAGCAGGACCCGTTCGATGACGTCGACGCCGATATCGCGCCTGCGCAGGTATTCGACCGCGGACATGGTATTCATGCTGCCTTGCACCGCAATGCCCGCGTCGACAATCACGCGCTGCTGCGCATCGGTACGCGCTTCGTCCATCGCGGCCAATGTGGCCGTTTCCTCGATAGGAAAATTCTGCATGGTGACCTCGCCTTGACAAGTTGAATGATTTGCCCTAGGGAGTATTCATCAAAGCAAAACAATGTCAATGTCAACTTCCTATCGAACACACGAAATACTTGTACATACGCGTCCGAGGGCCAGACGCGCAAGAGCGCGCCACCCGTCATGCGCGGAATCGGCGGCGCTGAGCGCGCCGGACATGGCTGCGTGACAGGAAGCCGGCTGGGCGCGATAATTGCGGGATGACTCCCGCGCCCGCTTTCGACCAGCCCCGCCCCGCTTCCCTGCCCGACCTGTTCCTTGCATTTACTGTCCTGGCCCTGCAGGGGTTCGGCGGCGTGCTGGCGGTCGTCCAGCGCGAGCTGGTGGAGAAGAAACGCTGGCTGACGCGCGAGGAGTTCATCGAGGAATGGGCCGTGGCGCAGATCATGCCGGGCCCCAACGTGATCAACCTGTCCATCACCCTCGGGGCCCGCTACTTCGGCCTGCGCGGGGCCCTCGTCGCGCTGGCGGGCATGCTCACCCTGCCCCTGCTCGTGGTGCTGGCGCTGGCGCTGGTCTACGCCGGTTTCGCCGACGACCCGAAGGTGCAAGGCGCGTTGCGCGGCATGGGCGCGGTCGCGGCGGGGCTGATCATGGGCACGGGGCTGAAGCTGCTGCCCTCGCTGCAGAAGAACGTGCTCGGCATCCCGCTGTCCGCGGCCATTGGCGTGCTGTCGTTCGTCGCCATTGCCTTGCTGAAGGTGCCATTGGCGTGGGTGCTCCTAGGGCTGGGCGCGCTCGGCTGCGTGGTGGCTTACCGGAGGCTCTCGTGAACCCGATCGTCATGCAGACCGGCGACTGGGTGGCGCTGCTGGTTCACTACCTGTCGCTGTCCCTGCTGTGCGTCGGCGGTGCCATCTCCACCGCGCCCGACATGCACCGCTTCCTGGTGCAGGAGAAGGCGTGGCTCACGGATCCGCAATTCAGCGCCTCGATCGCCATCGCGCAGGCCGCGCCGGGGCCCAACGTGCTGTTCACGGCGCTGATGGGATGGAACGTGGGCCTCAATGCGGGCGGGCTGGGCACCGCGGCCCTGGGCATGGTGCTGGCGCTCGGCGGGATCATGCTTCCCAGCTCCGTGCTGGTGTACCTCACGGCGCACTGGAGCCACCGCAACCGCGACCTGCGCGCGGTGCGTGCCTTCAAACAAGGCATGGCGCCGCTGGTGGTCGCCCTGCTGGTCGCCACGGGCTGGATCCTGGCGACGGGGAATGGCTACTCGCTCGCCAACTGGCCGGGCTGGGCGATCACCATCGTCACCGCCGTCCTTGTCTGGCGCACCCGCCTGCACCTGCTCTGGCTGCTGGGCGCCGGAGCGGTGCTGGGGTGGATGGGCTGGGTTTAGCCTGCTGCCTAGAGAGGCTTGATCTCGATCTTGCGCCACTTGATGGTGCCGCGGCCCCATTGCAGGGCGATAGGCCCGCTGGCCAGTTTGCTGTCGCGCGTGTCGACCGTCTTGACGCCATTGAAGACCACCACCAGGTGGTCGCCCCGGGCGGTGAACTCGAAGGTGTTCCACTTGCCACCCGCGCGCGCGAACGGCTGCGCGACTGGCGCGACCTTCACGATGGCGCCGGTGGCATAGCTCGGGTCCGGCCGCTGGTCGAAGATGTTGGCCTCGTAGCAGTTCTCGTCCGTGATCTGGAGCGGGTTCTGGCAGCGCACGAAAATGCCGCTGTTGGCGTCGTCGCTGGCCCAGAACTCGGCGCGGAGCATGAAGTCGCGGTACGAGTTGCGCGACACGAGGTAGCCGGGGTTGCTGCCCCCGGACATCGCCTGGATGGAGCCGTCGGAGGCCATCCAGTTGGCGTCCCCCACGCGGTTGAAGTTCTCCATCCCGCGGGTGCCATCGACGAGGGACGTCCATCCGGTCATCGCGCCCATCGCGGCGCAGCCGGCGAGGGTGGCGGCAAGCGCGGTGGCGGCCAGGGCCGCCGTGGTTTGTTTTCTCATCGTTGTCTCCTTGGTGGACCCATGCGCACCGGCATGGGGCCGCCATCTTGCGGGCCTTTGCGGGGCCGCGCAAGCGGGGTTCAACGCGGGTTCTCGAAGAAGACGTAGCTGCCGAATCCGCCGACTTCGAAGTACACCTTCTTCTCGCCGGCGTCCGCCACGAAGTTCAGGTTCTCGTCGAGCACGCCGTAGCCGTAGCGATATGCGCGCGGTTCGTTGTCGCTGGTGCCGATGGCGGTGCTCAGCTTGTCGACGCGAATGAAGCGCCGCACCACCTTGTCCCCGGAATAGACCTCCAGCACACCGTTGGTGCCGGTCCAGTTCTGCACTCCGCGGCCGAACTGGTTCTGCTGCTCCTGGGTGCAGCCCACCGCCATCGCCGCGGCGCAAAGCGCCCACCATGTCCTGTTCATCTCAGTTCTCCAGCAGTTCGGGCAACAGTATGGCGGCCGTTCCGCGCAGCACGGCGTCACCCGCATCATCGAGTGCGCTCTCCTCAGG